>DAIQOU010000409.1:0-4659 GCA_036787725.1 Bacteroidales bacterium | reverse complement strand
GGCGGCGGGGTTTCCTGTTTTTTCAGATTGAGGTATACGGGAGAGCCGCTGAGGTCATCCGGTTCTACCACTCCTAAATACTTGGAGAATCTGAAAATGATTTCTTTATCAATGTCTGTTTCGGGCATTAACTCAAATTCGGCATATTGTTTTTCAACTGTAGTAATACCCGTAAACATTTCGGTCAGTGCTTTTTCTTGGGTTTCCAATTGTTCCAGTATTATTTTCATGGCCTCGCCGTCGCGGGGAGCATTTTCCAATTCACCGGTGAGGATATCCGTACGGCTTTCTCGTATACGATAAATTTGTTTGGCTACCACTTCTGCCTGTTTGGTCACCGATCCGGCCCGGAAATATTCTTCTGAAAGAGCCGATTCCGGATTAAGAGCCGAAACTTCCGACGATTTCTTTTTGGAAACAGATCCGGCAAATGTATCTTCTTCTCCATATTCGGCATTGATAGTACATAACAATCCGTCTTTGGTCAGATATACATAAGGTGCCGTTGTTTTTTGTTTGAATTCGATCAGATATCCTTCTTCTTTATTGGGAATCCCTTTCGAAATTACATTTATTTTATCTAATGAATAATGAATTTGATCATCAATTACAGCGTCCGAGACTCCCAGGTATTTTTCCGCATATTTTGCATAGGGTCCGGCCTTTTTTTGAATTTTACTGAATTCGGCTTCAATGACAAGTACGGTTTTGGGTAAAAAATAAGTAACTCCGTAATTATTACTTTTTACGGCATTCATTTTTACAACATTGGTTTGTGTAAGAGCAGGCAACCAACAAACGGACAACAGGAACAACAAATATACTCGCATAAACAGTCATATTTAAGTAAATAAGAATTTCATCTTAAAGCGGTTTTATTGTTTCAAACCGCTTAGCTTGCAAAACTAAAGTAAATTTTTCAAAAAAGACAATTATACCCTTATTTCTTTGAATGCAAGCGGCAGACTTTCTATGATATCACTTGCCATCAGTCCCTCTTGTGAAAGTTTTTTAGCTGCGATATCACCGGCCAGTCCGTGTAAATATACTCCTAAGATAGCTGCATCACGGGAAGAATAACCTTGAGCCAGCAAACCCAGAATAATGCCGGTAAGAGCGTCCCCGCTTCCTGCCGTTGCCATGCCCGGATTACCTGTTTCATTGAAAAAACAATTTCTTTCCGGAGTGCAGACAGCTGTGTAAGCGCCCTTTAAAACAACATACGTCTTGGTTTGAGCCGCAAATTCAATGGCCGCCAATAGCCGTTGATAAGAGGATACTACGGGTGAAACACCGGCAAGACGATTGAATTCTCCGACATGAGGTGTCAAGATGGTTCCTTCCGGTATGCGATCTATTTTTTCGGGAGAATCCAACAGGTTCAGCGCATCTGCATCCAACACCAGGGGTACCTTTATTTGCCTTAGCAGTTGAAAAAAAGCATCGCTTGAAATTTGTTCGGTTCCGAGTCCCGGGCCGATACCCACCGCATTGTATTTTTTCGGGAAAAAAGTGATTTCACTGAAATATTTTTCATTCAGGTCCACATCCAACATGGCTTCCGGAACACTTGTTTGCATAATTACATTCCCTTTTTCGGGAACATGAACTGTCAATAAACCTGCTCCTGCTCGTAAACATCCTTTGGAAGAAAGTACGGCTGCACCCATTTTTCCGTAGCTTCCGGCAATCAGCAGGGCATGGCCGAAGGTTCCTTTATGACTGAAAACCGAACGGGACTTAATTATTTTCTCTACATTTTCTTTCCTTAAATAATAGTTGGATGTAGTGGTTTTGGAGATCGCTTCCGGATGTAAATCAATATTTAATACTTCCCATTCCCCCACGAATTCTCCGTCTTCCGGAAGGAAAAATGCCATCTTGGGAAATTGAAAAGTAAAAGTTTTGTTTGCTTTAATGAAAGTTCCTTTGGTATTTCCCGAATTGTCTTCCGCAAACATTCCGGAAGGAATGTCGATGGAGATGACAGATGCTTTGGACTTATTGATGGATTTGACCAACGTCGCGAATCCTCCGGTTAACGGTTTGTTGAGCCCCGTACCGAATAATCCGTCGATGATAATGTCGTTTTTACCGAATTCGGGAAGAACAAAAGACCGCTTTACTTCCGTGAGCTTGGCGTCTTCCATTTCTTGTAACCGTATCTTGTTGGTTTCGCAGTCCGGAGACAGTTTTCCCTTCGGATCAAACAAGAATACTTCTACCGGATATTTTTCTAAGATGAGCAGTCTGGCTACAGCTAAAGCATCTCCTCCGTTGTTCCCGGGGCCGGCAAAAATGTATATGGATTGTTTTGGGGAGATTACAGGTTTCAGAGCTTTTACAAATGCCGTAGCCGCTCTTTCCATCAAGTCTATCGGGGAGATGGGTTCATTTTTAATAGTATATTGGTCAATCTCCCTAAGCTGTTTCGTTGAAAATATTTTCATACGTTATTTTTTTATTTTTATATTTCGTTGCAGGGGGCCGTGCAATCAACGATTTTCTCACAAAACGAAAAAACAACCTTGATTTTGAGGCTTGAAATCTTTTTCCCGACTTATGATGGCCGTGGATTCATGCTTCGCTTCCTGTTGTTTATTCTTATGCTTTGCAAACTTATGTAAAAATCTTGAAATTACGGATAATTCAACCCTTAAATAAAGTAATAGTTATTAAGCGACTGAGCGAAAAAATGATGATCAACCACTGTATACTTAATGCTCCGATTGATTCCCCATCATTAATAATTTTGCTTTTTCCAATGCAGTATCCGTTTGTTTTTTGACGGATTCTAAGGTTGGTTCTGCTATATGATCGATTTTAATGCCCCGTACCGGGCAATGTCATTAAGCTAAGCCGGAAAGAACCCCGGCAGCAAAACCAATGTCTTCCATATGCGGTCGCAATTAAATCTTGCCGGGGCCGAAATCAAATTTATATTTTCTTTATCAATTCTGCAATTCCTATGGCACATTCGGCAACCCGTTCATAGTTCACTATACTGAGGTTATCTTTGAGAGTATGGGTAAGTTCCTGACATTCCATATTTTCTATGAACCATTGAGAGCTGACTGCGATTGCCGGACAGCCGTTTTGCAGGAAAAGGCTATGGTCTCCCTGATACCACGGCAAACCTTCCACGATTTCGGGAGTATCCCAAAGAACCTCATACAAAATATCGAGTATATTTTCCGGAAGTTGAAAAGGAGAAAAACAGGAAAGCCCTTCTTTGTAACCGGCTCCGTCAATGTTGATATTCAAAAGAATATCGCTGAATTTCCCTGAATTTTGCTCAACATATTTAACTTGTCCGGGTGCGCCGTAATAATCTTCTCCGTTAAAAATGACCAGTTCTATGGGATATTTACCGGAATAATCTTTCAGAAGCTCGGCTAATACCAATACGACGGCGACTCCTGTTCCGTTATCTATCGCCCCCGGGGTTCCGATTTTGGTGTCTATATGAGCGGTGATAACGATCCTGTCTTTCGTTCGGTCGCTCTGTCGTCCTATTACATTGAATGCCGTTTCGGCAATGCGTTTTGCTTTGGAAACCAGTTCGACCGGTTGTCCTGCGTAGGCAAGTAACCGGTTGCCTTCGGTGTCTTTCATGTAAACCGAAGGAATATCAAAATCGCCGTCTTCGAACAACGGAAACGGATAGACTCCGCCCGCTGTGGCGGAATTACGTTCTGTTGCACAGACCAGGGCTTTGGGTTTTCCTTGTTCTAATGCGGCTACAAGATGTTGATGTTCTTCCGGATTCCAAAAAGGAAAATTCTTCGGGGCAATTTGTTGATTGGCAATTTCTCCATACAGAAGTACTATTTTGTCTTCGATAGGGTGTTGCTCAAGTTGGACTGCCGAATTAATGGCAATCAGTTCTCCATGTACTTGACAACCCAATGAATAATGAGATGAAAAGACCTCAAATGACCGGTCATTACAAGTCAGAGTTGCCCCTTCTGTTTCCCAGTCTATAACAGACAGTCGGGTTACTTCTGTTTTCCAATTCGCTTCTTCCAATATCTTTTTGGCATAAGCTGTGGCTTGGCGGTTGCTTTCGCTCCCTACACGGCGTTCGCCAATTTCGGAACATAATACATGCAAATGAGATTTGATTTTTTCCGTTAATGCTTTTTTGTCCATATCTTAATTATTTATGAGAATACAAAGGTAGTATCTGCAAAAACGGTTGAATTGTAAAAAAGGGACAAACAGAAAACCCGTTTCCTTAATTGAAATAGTCGGAATGGGGCGGGCACGCCACTATATATTCACTCGGAGTATAACCGGAAAGGAGTTTGAACTCTTTAACCATATGTGACTGGTCGAAATAACCGCATTCATAAGCAAGGGAAGTGAAGGAAATTTGGGGCGTGGTTTCGAGAATATATAAGGCCCGTTGAAAACGAATAATGCGGGAAAATTCTTTAGGATTGCTTCCGACATGTTCGGAAAATATGCGGTTGAATTGCTTTCTGCTCAGGCAAGCGGCATCGGCAAGAGAAGTGATGTCCGTATGTCCGGAATTAATTAAGTGTATGGTCGTTTCTATTCGTTTGAGGTTATGCTCCGCAAGCCGGGTAAGCCTTTTCCATAGAAACTGCTCTATCAGCAAAATACATAACCGGTCGTTTTCGGTGCTTGTTAAAG
>DAIQOU010000408.1:0-4662 GCA_036787725.1 Bacteroidales bacterium | reverse complement strand
AATTAATAAATGCCTCATACTTCTTTTATTTTAATTCTTTTATTCATCATTTGATAAATCATCGGGATTACATAAATATTCAGTAATGTAGATGTAAACAATCCTCCCAAAATAACAATAGCCATCGGACTTTGTATTTCATTTCCGGGTTTATCCCCATTAAACACCAAAGGCAATAATGCCAATCCGGCTGTCAATGCGGTCATTAAAATAGCATTCAAACGATCCACCGAACCTCGAATGATTGTTTCGGTCAAAGGAACGCCTTGTTGTTGTAAGTTCAAATAATTGGAAACGAGTAAAATCCCGTTACGTGTAGCTATACCGAATAAAGTAATGAATCCGATAATGGAAGGAATACTTACCACTCCCGATGAAAAGAACACGGCAAAGACTCCTCCGATTAAGGCCAACGGCAAATTAAGTAAAATGATACCTGCTAATTTAGTACTTTTAAATTCGATATAAAGTAACATAAAAATCACTCCGATGGCCAATAAAGAAGTTATCAATAAAGTAGCCGTTGCATTTTCTGCATTTTCAAACTGGCCTCCATATTCAATGCGATAGTCCGGCGGAAGTGTAATCTCACTCTCGATCGTCTTTTTTATTTCTTCCACCGCACTTCCCAAATCTCTTCCAGCCACATTTACAGAAACCACAATTTTCCGTTGAACATTTTCTCGACTGACGGCATTGGGACCGGCAGTCGATACAATCTGAGCCACTTCCTCCACCGGGATCTTTCCTCCACCTTCCGTATCGATCAAAGCAGAACCAATACCGGCCATTGTTTGAGTGTAATCATCATTCAACTTCAAAATCAGGTCAAAACTGCGTTGTTCTTCATAAATTTCGGCTTGTTTTTCACCGGCAAAAGCTAACCGTATAAACTTATTAAAATCATCGATTGTAATTCCATAACGAGCCATTAATTCCCGATTGGGACGAATCTGTAATTGAGGAATCTCAGTTTGCTGTTCTACGCTTACATCTGCCAAACCCGGAATATCGGCAATCTTATTTTGAATTAAGTTACCTATAGTAAACAGCTTATTAAGATCATTACCAAACAATTTAATAGCAATATTCGCTCGCGTTCCGGAAAGCATATGATCAATTCGATGTCCTAAAGGTTGTCCCACGGTAGTAGCCACTCCGGGGATGGAAGCCAGTTTTTCTCGTACTTCCTTTACCACTTCTGCCTGAGAACGTTTCTTCAATGAAAAAAGCACGTCAATCTCCGAACTGTTAGTTGCTTGCGAATGCTCATCCAGTTCTCCCCGGCCGGTTCGGCGAGCGGTATGAACTACCTCGGGAATGGTCAACAATGCTTTCTCCATTTCATTTCCCAGACGATCGGTTTCCCGGAGCGAGATGCCGGGTTTACAAACAGCGCTGATTGTCAACGCCCCTTCATTGAATTCCGGCAGAAAACTTCTTCCCATAGTAAGGAAAAGCAATAATGCGACTGCCAACAATCCCAACGATGACCCCAATACAACCTTTTTGTATTTTAGGGCTCCCGTCAATGAGCGAAGGTAAGCATGTGATAATTTTACGGACAACCAACTGTCTTTTTCATTTTTACTCAAATACCGATCATTGGAAAGCATCATCTTACAAAGCAAGGGGGTCAACGTCATAGCCACAATCAATGACATAAAAAGAGCGATGATATAAGCAATCCCTAATGGTTTAAGCATTCGGCCTTCCATTCCGGTAAGAAAAAACAACGGAACAAAAGCCACAATAATAATAAAAGTAGCATTGAGAATCGAAGCCCTTATCTCTTTTGATGCATTAAAAACAATTCCCAACGCCGGTTTTCTCTCTTCTTTGGGCAGCCTGTAATTCTGCTTTAATCTTTTATATACATTTTCAACATCAATAATGGCATCGTCAACCAACGATCCGATGGCAATACACATCCCTCCCAAACTCATGGTATTAATATTCATCCCCAACAAATGAAGAACAACAACCGTACCCAATAAAGAAAGAGGAATAGCAATTACCGAAATTACGGTCGTTCGAAAACTACCCAAAAAGAGAAACAGAATAATCACGACAAAGATGGCTCCTTCAATCAAAGCCCGACTTACATTTTGTACAGAAGTTTCAATAAAGTCTGCCTGACGAAAGATAGATGTATCCAATTTAACATCCGCAGGTAAGCTTTTCCTCAATTCATTCAGGTTGCGTTCAATGTTTTCGGTCACATTTAACGTATTGATATTGGGCTGTTTTGAAATAGACAAAATAACTGCCGGTTGAGCATTTTGAGATCCGGTCCCCATACTGACCGCTTTCCCGATTTGGACCGTTGCCACATCATTCAAAAAAACAGGCTTTCCGTTATTCATTTTCACTAACGAATTTCCCAGTACTTCTAAATCATGGGTACGAGCCATTCCCCTTACCATGTATTCGTTCCCGTATTCTCGAATCACATTTCCGGAAGTATTTTCGCTAATCGTTTGACAAACCGTTTCCAATTCCGACATGCTTACATTATAATAGCTCATCAGTTGAGGATCTGCCAATACCTGATACTGTTTATACTCTCCACCAATAATCGTTACCTGAGAAACTCCCCCTGTAGCCAGAATGACGGGACGCACAATCCATTCGGCCAGCGTACGCAATTCCATTTGAGAAGTAGAATCGGATTGTAAACCGACGAAAAGGATCTCACCCATCACACTGGATTGAGGAGCCAATACCGGTTGTACTCCGGAAGGCATCATTCCGGACAAGGTAACCATCTTCTCACTGACAATCTGGCGAGCCTTGAAAATATCCGTACCCCAATCAAATTCCACCCATACGAATGAATACCCTTGCATGGAAGAAGAACGTACCCGACGTACATCGGTAGCTCCATTCACTGCCGTTTCAATCGGAAAAGTAACCAATCGTTCCACCTCTTCGGTAGCCATTCCTTCCGCATCGGTCATTATTACCACTGTAGGAGCAGTAAGATCAGGAAAAACATCCACATCCATCTTCCGGATTGTGTAGAATCCGGCAACAACCAATACGGCAGCTCCCAATAATACAAATAATGCATTATTCAAGGAAAAATTTATAATCTTATTCAGCATATCCTTCTCCTTGATTTAATGAGCATGTCCGGCATGCGGATCCAGAGCTCCCGCTGTTTGCGAAAGTTTTACAGACATGGCTCCTTTGGTTACAATCCACTCTTCATCCGAAATACCGGAAACAATCTCGGTTTGAGCTCCATCCGTGGCCCCTATTTTCACTTCTCTCTTTTCAAAAACCTCCGGAGCAAGCCGTACAAACACAAAGTAAATCCCTTGTTCTTCGATTAAAGATTCATTGGGAAGGGTTAAAACAGGAACTGCACCACGAGTTTTAATATAGACTTCCACAAATCCTCCGGAAACAAAAGCAGCTTTGTTATCTACTTGAAAAGTAACCGGAATACGATAATTATCGCTGTTGACCGTTTTTCCATAAGATAACATTTTTCCGTTTAATTGCTCTAAGGAATATACCTCTCCACTCCCGGGAATTTGGATGATTGCCGAGACTACAGAGGGAAGATAGGATAGATATTTACTTCTTACATCCGCTTTTAATAGTAAAGTTTTATTTTGAGAAATAGTTATCAAGGGTTGTCCGGCCTCTACAAATTGTCCGTTAGAAACAAATAATTGTTTTACAAAGCCTCTCATCGATCCGGTCACCGGTTGTCCTTTATCCGAAAAATTAGTCCGTAAATTTTCAAAAAGTGCCCGGGCGGACTCATAGTCACTCCGTGTCTGTTCCAACTCTTTTTCCGAGACAATTTTATCGTTGGCTAACCCCATCGCTCGTTCATAATCTGTTTTAGCCTTAGTATAATTACTTTGAGCTTCCAAAAAACGAACATTCATATCATTTTCAGCTAATCCGCTCCCGGAAATAAAAAACAACCGTTGCCCGGGAACTACTGCTTCCCCTTCTATTACCGATGTATGAAATAAAACGATTCCGGAAGTACGAGCAGAAATAAGCGACTCATCCGACTGAGATGATTCCACCCTTGCAGTAGTTTTAATTACAGGTCCCATTAATTCACGTTGAGGAAATCCCCCTGTGAAATCAATTCTCCAAGCTTGTTCGGTAGTAAAAAGAATTGAATTGGGATATTCCGTATGCGCATCTTCTGCAGCATGTTGAGCAGCATGCAAATCATCATACACCGGAATACCGGCAATTTTAATTTGAGATTGAAAGGGCCCTCGCTCCACATTAAAAAGAAAAATTCCTTCTCCGGCCACTTCCGGTTCTATTTCCAACTCATAAATCCCTTTCCGGTCGGTTTCCTTCCCGGAAAAAGAAATCGTCTTATTTCCAACAATTAATTGTCCGGTAACAACAGCCTCGGAAAGCGGCTTAAAATGGACGGATTCCGTCAGATAAACATGCACGTGAGAATGATTTCCCACCGCTAAAGGTTCGGCTTCTACCAGTAACTCACAACTTTGATTATATCCTGTAAAACGAAAATTGGTATTGTGAACATGTGCTTTTTCATGATCATGATCATGATCGTGTGAATGCCGATGACAAGCACTCACTACCGGCATAATGAATATGCAGATTAAAATAAATTGTTTCATGAATAAATTTTATAATAAATGATACTTC
>DAIQOU010000407.1:0-4668 GCA_036787725.1 Bacteroidales bacterium | reverse complement strand
GGCAAGTAAACCTTCGGGATAATTTTTATATTCAATTAAATAGTTGATAAAATGCTGCCTTACATATTCTTCCGGAGTTAATTTCACATATCGTTTTCTCAACCGGTCCAACACATAATTTCGCTCCTTTTCCACCTTTAATTTCATTTCATATTCCGGAAGATTTAACTTTGGCATATCGTACTTACTGTTTTATTGCTTATTTTTGCTTTACAAAATCATTGCTCCAAAGTTACTGAAATATGAAAACAAAACAAGATATTGTAGAAAATTGGTTACCGCGGTATACTCGCCGCCCTTTAAGCGAGTTTACCGATTATATTTTATTGACTAATTTCAATAAATATGTAGAGATATTTTCAGAACATTACCAAGTTCCCGTTTGCGGAATGAACGCCAATATGCCCAATGCCGTAGCAGACGGGATAACCATCATTAACTTCGGAATGGGAAGCGCCAATGCTGCTACAATCATGGATTTATTGAGTGCAATTCGCCCGAAAGCTGTTTTGTTTCTGGGAAAATGCGGAGGGATTAAAAAACATAATTCTCTGGGGGATTATATTTTACCTATTGCCGCCATTCGAGGAGAAGGAACTTCCAATGATTATTTTCCGAGCGAGGTCCCGTCTTTACCGGCATTCAGTCTGCTTCGTGCTGTATCTTCAGCCATTCGGGATATCGGACGGGATTATTGGACGGGAACCATATATACGACCAACCGAAGAGTTTGGGAATTTGACGAAGACTTTAAAAATTACCTTCGAAAAATACGTGCTATGGGTGTCGATATGGAGACAGCTACTTTATTCACTGTGGGTTTTGCCAATCATATTCCTACAGGGGCCCTTCTGTTGGTTAGCGATCGGCCCATGATTTCGGAAGGTATTAAAACAGAAAAGAGCGATCAGGAAGTTACTTCCCGATTTGTGAAAGAACACGTGGAAATCGGTATCAAATCATTACGAAGTATCATTGAAAACAAAGAAACGGTGAAGCATTTACGCTTTGAATGGTAAAAGGATGGCAAAAGAACTGACATTTGAAGAAATTAAAGGCGGAATTCTTAATAAAAAATTCATGCCGGTTTATTTATTACAAGGAGAAGAACCTTATTTCATTGACCAATTGACGGAACTTCTGATCGAACAAGTGTTGGATGAATCGGAAAGGGATTTTAATCAAACCTTGGTCTACGGATCGGAGACAGACATTGCGACCGTAATTCACGCTGCCAAACGGTATCCCATGATGTCCGAACGCCAATTGGTAGTGGTAAAAGAAGCCCAGAACCTGAAAAAAATAGAAGAGTTGGTATATTATGTACAAAAGCCCCAACCAACCACGATATTGGTTCTGAATTATAAACACGGAAAACTGGACGGGAGAAAAAAATTGCCGGGAGAAATAAATAAGATCGGAATCGTATTCGAATCGAAAAAGTTATACGAAAATAAGGTTCCGGCATTTATTACTTCTTATCTCCGGGAAAAACAAGTTACCATCGAACCTCGATCGGCACAGATATTAACGGATTATCTGGGAACCAACTTAAGTAAAATTACCAATGAATTGGATAAATTGATCATTTCCCTCCCAACCGGGCAAAGAAGGATTACGCCCGAACTGATTGAGTCCAATATCGGCATCAGTAAGGATTTTAACAACTATGAATTACAAACAGCGTTGGCTTCTAAAGATGTGTTGAAGGCCAACCGTATTATTTTTTATTTTGGGAAAAACCGGAAGAATAATCCCTTTATCATGACCTTGAATGTATTATATAACTTTTTTTCCAACCTGATGATTTGTCATTTCGAAACCAACAAAACGGAAGCCCGGCTTATGTCCGTACTGGGATTTCGCTATAATTTTCAGGTCCAAGATTATATAAAAGCTATTAAAACATACAATGCTTTCAAAACGATGGAAATAATCTCGCTTATCCGGGATTTTGACGCCAAAGCAAAAGGCGTAAATAATGTTTCTTCTTCAGAATCCGATTTGTTAAAAGAATTGATATATAAAATTATGCATTCATAATTCCTTATTAAGAAACGGATAACGGGTAAAATATAATATATACCGATGAATCGATTTATTCTACATATAAGAGAATATTTACTATGAAAAGGTATTACATAATTTGTTCCGAGAATAACAATCTTCTCCGTATTGTTTAATTTGGGTTTAACAGGAACTTCTTGTATCTTTGTTTACTTAACTTAATTAATATAAATACATTATGAAAAAAATTTGTATGGCGGGCCTCGTATTATTGTGTGTTGCCTGCACTCCTAAACACAATTTATTAACAGAACAAGAAAAACAGGAAGGCTGGGAACTGCTTTTTGACGGTTTAACGCTGGATCAATGGAGAGATTACAATGGTACCGAATTAACCGTTCCGTGGTATGTGGAAGACGGAACCATTGCAGCCAAAGGAGCCGGAGACGATATGAGCGGTTATATCGTTTCAAAAAAAGAATATGAAAATTTTGAATTGCAATGGGATTGGAAAATTGCAAAAGAAGGAAACAGCGGTGTTTTGTATCATGTGGTTGAACGGCCGGAATTCAACGTTCCTTATGTAACCGGCCCGGAATACCAATTGATTGATGACGAGGGATTTCCCGAAAAATTAGAAGAATGGCAAAAAACGGGAGCCGATTATGCCATGTATGTTCCCGAAACAAAAAAATTAAACCCTACCGGAGAATGGAATACTTCCAAAATTGTTTTTGATAACGGTCATGTGGAACATTGGTTGAATGGAGAAAAAATAATAGAATTTGAAGCTTGGTCTGATGATTGGTTCCGGAGAAGAGAGGAAGGAAAATGGAGCGACAGTCCCGAGTACGGATTGGCTCATAAAGGATTAATTTGTTTACAAGATCACGGAAGTCAGGCTTGGTTTCGAAATATCAAAATCAAAGAACTGCCAAGAAAACCGGGAAATAAAGAAATCTTTAACGGAAAAGATTTGAGCAATTGGGTGATATACGGAGATGAAAAATGGTATATAGAGGATGGAATGTTAATATGCGAAAGCGGAGAAAAGAAAGAATACGGTTATTTGGGAACCCGGGAATATTATACTGATTTTGATTTAAGTATTGATTTTAAACAAGAATCCAATGGAAACAGCGGCGTTTTTTTCCGTTCCATTATTCCGGAAGGTGTTAAAATTTCGGGATGGCAGGTCGAAGTAGCTCCTTTAGGACACGGAACGGGAGGTATCTATGAATCTTACGGAAGGGGATGGATTGCTAAAATAACGGATGAACAGCAAAATATTTTAAAACCGGACGAATGGAATACAATCCGGATAAAAGTGGTCGGGGATGAAGTTACCACTTGGTTGAATGATGTTCAAATGGTACAGTTGAAAGATGAATTAATCGGGAAAACGCAAGGACGTATTGCCCTGCAAATTCATGATGGCGGCGGCATAAAAGTATTATGGAAGAATTTCAGATTACAGACTTTGTGATCAGTGCAAATGATCAAAAAAATAAAAAGACTTTCTTTTGAAAAGGTTTCAAGAGCACTCTTAAAATAAAAAACCAAGCAGAAAGAAGAATTAAGCAGAGTATAGCGAATTAGCTGAACCGGCGTTTGTTATACTCTGTTTTGATTTGTATTGCAATCGGCAGAAAAGCATATTCAGACAGAGCACAGCAGGAGTTTCGTTACTATCCCGTTACTTGAATAACGATGCAAATTATTTGATAATCTATTTTTAATCAGATATTTGCTATATTTGGGAACGATAAGAATTTTGCAGCTATTTGATAAAATACAAACAATAAAAATCATGAACAACGAATTTGAATACTATCCTTGTTCGGTTGTGATGTTATAATGGTGACTGATCCGGAGGGTGTGCAGTTTACCAAAGTCGAAAAGTGGATATTTTAATTAAACAGTCAATCACGTTATTTACTTTAAACATAGAGAATTATGGAAACAAAAGAAGAAAAAAAAGACTATTGGTCAGAAAAAATTGAGTCTTTAGTTGAAGAATACAGAGACATGGATATTGATGAACTTGAAGAGTTATATTGGAATAAGGCGAATAATGAAATGACTCCGGAAGCAGGAAAAGCGTTTATGGAGGCATTGAAAATATATAAAGAACTCCCTGCCGATAATGAAAATGATGAATGGTATAACGTGTTGGCTGTAGCTGATTTTGAAGAGAATGCGTTTGTTTTTCTTCATGGTGATGGGTCTGAATCAACAGATATTCATGGCGATGATGTCTTTTATGTATATCGTTGTTCGGATGCAATGGCTGAGTGTTATGCACTTATGCAGATTATGAATGAAAATGAAGGGGAGGACGAGTATTCAGCCGCCAAAAATATTGCAAATAATGTAGGACATTGGTTTGGAGATTCACTTCATGGTGTGGAAGAAGAATATCCCGATGAATTCAAAGGTATCAGTATTACGCTATTTGTTTTTTCTGAATATGCCCAATGTCCATGGGACCCTACCCTTGAGGTTTTTTCATGAACAAAGAAGAAATCAAAATTTAATTTTAAAACTACCGAATTCATGGAAAATTCAAACTTGAAAGAAAAATTTAGCAAATAAAAGTATGACCGAAATTAAAGCTAATTGGATGCCGAATATAATTAATAATCAAGCTACATTTCCGCA
>DAIQOU010000406.1:0-4675 GCA_036787725.1 Bacteroidales bacterium | reverse complement strand
AAAGCCGCCGCAGAGGACAAACGGGATGTCGGGATCGAAAAAGTGCTCAAAGATTCCAAAAAAGAAATACAAAGCCTGTGGGACGGCATATATGACGGGATGCGTTCATCTCTTCAAAAAGAACTTGTCGAAATCGAACGATCCTACGAAGAAAAGAAAAATATCATCATAAAAAATACCGTCGATGCAACGGATCGCGAGATTCAACTTCGCGAGTTGGCTGCAAACAAACAAAAAGAAACCAACATCGCAACCATTAACGACGAACGGGCTCGTTTGTCCGTACGCAAGGACATCGAAACGGAGAAACAGAAATTGGTCAACAAGACTTATCTTTTCGAAACCGACAAGGCGGAAGCCCTGCTGAAAATCGAAAAAAAAGCGGCAGAAGAAGAGCTTGTTTTGTTGAAACGTTTGCAGGCGGAGGGCGTGCAAGGTCTCGGGGACGAAGTCGAATTTCTGATCGAAAAGATCAAAGCAATGAACTCCGAACTGGAGAAGATGCCCGTAAACAAATTCACCGAAGGAATCGGGTTTTTGAAGTCATTCTCCGACGGAATGTCCGGTTTGTCGGGCGAAATAGGAAGCGTCTTTTCGGAAGTTTCCGAGGGGATCGGCAATATTCAGACCGCCTTCTCCGACTCGGCGTCTGCCGGGGATAAATTCTCCGCCGGGCTGAACGGGATTATTTCCATTGTCAACATGCTTTCCGCCGCCTCTCAACAACGCAAGCGGGTCGAAAAGGAATTTCATCAAAACGCCATTGCCTTTGCCCATGAATACGCTCTTGCTCTCAACGAGCAGCTTCGCATGCAGTCGGAGGTGAACGGATCCGGATTCATTACCGACTACGCGGGAAAAATCTCGGATTCGTTTAACGCAATGAACGAAGCGACCGACAAATATTACGAGTCGATTTCCAAACTCGGGGACGGCAAAGTAAAAATAAGCCTTCGAAACTCAATCGATTGGGGAGCCGTCGCAAAAGGCGCGGCGGGAGGAGCTGCTGCAGGGGCCGCAATCGGATCGGTGGTTCCGATAATCGGAAATGCGATAGGTGCCGTCGTCGGAGGGCTGATCGGCGGAGTGGCCGGATTTTTCGGCGGAAAGAAAAAGAAAAACGAATACGGCGGTTTGCTCGAGGTTTTTCCCGAGCTGGTCGACTCCGCAGGGAATCTGAATAAAGAACTGGCTCAGACTTTAATAAACACCAAACAGGTAGACGACAACACCGCCCAATTGCTTCAAAACGCCATCGAATGGGCGGACGCCATTGAAGAAGCAAATAAACAGGTAAGGGAAATAGTGGTCGACCTTTCGGGCAGTCTCGGGAACGATCTTAAAACCGCGATCGTGGATGCTTGGAAAGCGGGCGAAGACGCATCGAAGTCGATGTTTGACGCGGCAAACAAGTCCCTTGAGGGGTTTATCGAAAACCTGCTCTACTCGGTTATCTTTTCCGACCTCTTTAAGGACTTCGAGGACAAGCTGGTCGAATCGCTGGCCCCCGGCGGAGACGGAAATATTATCGACGACTACGCGTGGTTCATGGGCGAAATGGACAAACGCGACGAAGCTTACACTTCTCAGCTCGAATCGCTTCGGGAATATGCCAAAGGAAAGGGCTTCGATCTCTGGAGTCCGGACGGTTCGCAGGAAATTAAGAAGGGCGGCTTCGCAACCGCTTCGCAGGACAGTATCGACCTGCTGACCGGACAATTTACCGCAGTGCGTATTCATACGGCAGATATACACTCTCTGATGGTCAATATGGAAAAAGAAAACAAGATCGTGACCTCCCATTTGGCCGCGATCGAAAAAAATACATCGGATACCGTGTCGGAACTCAAAGAAGTCAATACCCGACTGAAGCGGTTCGAAAACGAAGGAATGAGAATGAAATGAGCGGTCTCTACGGACATATCACCATTGACGGGGCGGACGCTTACGGTTCTTACGGGCTCGTGATCCTGAAAGGGTCAATGACCGATTGGCTGTTGTTTCCCGAAATGAAGGAGCCGTACAGCCATGATTGGGCGGATCAACACGGCTTGGAAGTCGACCTTGACAATGTTTTCGTCAAAGAAAAGAACGTATCGCTTAAAGTCCTGTTCGTCTCCGACTCGGAGCTCGGGTTCTGGAACAATTATAAAGCATTGTCGGAAACCCTTGCCGCGCCGGGCCTTCGAACAATATATTATCGCGAACCGGGGCGGGAATTCGAAGCATATTATGTTAAAAGTTCCGCTCCCGAAGCTTTTACAAGGCTTAAGACGAATCAAATTTGCGTAGGGATGACTCTTTATTTTACGATTCCCCGACCGGCAAAGCCCATCCCGGCGGGCGGCGGAACCGGGACGAAATACCCGAAATTCCAAGGACATTTACTGATAGACGGAAAAGATGCCCTAAGCGAATACGGCTTTCTGACACAAAAAGGAAGCATGGCGGATTGGTTGCAGTTCCCCGAAATAAAAGAGCCATTTAAACACGATTGGCGCGATGAAGACGGAACGGACGTCAATCTCGAAAATATATTCCTTAAAGAAAAAGAAGTGACGCTGAAAGTGTGGCTGGTCGCGTCCTCGTTTACCGAATTTTGGCAAAAATACGACCGGGCGGAAGCGATGCTCGCCGCGCCGGGTCTTCGAACAATATATTATCGCGAACTCGAAAAAGAATTCGAGGTGTATTATCTGAAGAGTTCGAACGTTACCGCGCCGACACGTCTTCGGGGAACCGATAAGATATTTGTCGGGATGGAACTCTCTTTTATGATGCCCGATCCGTCGAAGCTTATCGAAAAGCTTATTCCGCCGACTTCGATTATCATAAATGCTCCGGCCGTCATCCGGGGATCGGGACAATTCTCATACACCGTCCTGCCCGAAGAAGCATCGAAGGGCGTCAGAATCACGATCATCCCGGGCACGGGAGCGGCTTCCGTCTCGGGCAATACGATCAATGCGATCCGCTACGGAACCGTCACACTCCGCATCGAATCGGTTGTAGACAAAAATGTCTATGCCGAAGCGCAGATTCTTGTCTACGCGGGTAATCTGATCGAATTCGCGGACGGAGTAATGCCGAGCAGCGGGAATTTCATAATAGCATACAAATAAATCTCAAAATATGTCGGACAGCAAAAGAATCATACAACTGACAAAGTATACGGGTGCACTGAATCGCGCCGATATCGCCTTTATGATGGACGGGCAAAACTTCTCCGAAGGAATGCAAATCACCGGAGCTCGTGTTTACGAGCTCTGTAAAGGAGACAAAGGGGACACGGGAGGCCAAGGTATTCAAGGACCGAAAGGAGATAAAGGGGATACCGGAGCCCAAGGATCGCAGGGAATCCAAGGGCTTAAAGGTGATAAAGGAGATACCGGGGCGCAAGGTCCCCAAGGTATTCAGGGGCCCAAAGGCGACAAAGGAAATACCGGCGATCAAGGTCCGAAAGGCGACAAAGGAGAGACGGGTGCGCAAGGCCCCCAAGGGAACAAGGGCGATAAGGGAGATACCGGGGCGCAAGGTCCCCAAGGTATTCAAGGAGAAAAGGGTGACAAGGGTGACAAGGGAGATCAAGGCAACGCTTTCAAAATAGCAGGACACTTCGATACCGTTATCGAAATGGAAGCCGCTTTCCCGGACGGATCGACCGTGGACGGTGTGTTCGAGATCGGAACCGTATCTCCTTACGACTATTATTATTGGGATTCGGTTTTCTCTTCTTACCGCAACATGGGCCCCGTACAAGGCATCAAAGGAGATAAGGGAGATACCGGCGCACAAGGCCCGCAGGGAATCCGGGGAGATAAAGGTGACAAGGGCGATAAAGGGAACACGGGAGAACAAGGCCCCAAAGGAGATAAAGGAGATGCCGGGGAGCAAGGCCCTCAAGGTGTTCAGGGAGAAAAAGGCGACAAAGGGGACGCCGGAGCGGACGGGAAAGACGGAAAGAACGGCCGCGATTGGACCGTTCCGGACATCGACCGCGTACCCGACGAAACCGACCTGTCGTACGAATCGGGAGGTGAAACCGTAAATTACCCTATCGGAGGCGAAGTCCGTTATTTCGATGAAGAAAGCCGGGAACATGTTTTTTACAAACTGTTCGATATCGACGAAAACGGAGCGGTGTGGAAGCCCTCCGGAAGCGGAGGTATCGAAGTATTGCCCGAAACGGTAACCGTAACGCTTAAAAGCAATCAAAGCTCCCATACGGATTTGACCGGTACGGTAATCAAGATCAAATACAAAAATCAAGAACTTGATTTTATTTGGGAAAACGATCCCGTCGCAATTTCCGTTCCCGGGAAAGTCGAATATACCGTTTCGGTTTCCGATATCGAAGGATATAAAACACCCGAACCCGCCGCTTTGACCTCCATCCCGGGCAATTCCCGCAGTGTGGAGCTGACTTATGAAACAACCGTCCTTTCCGTATCGGTTGTATCCAACCAGCCGGCCCCCGATATAAGTTTGGCGGGGTCGAAGGTAATCGTTACTTACGGAGAAACGGAAAAAGAATACAATTGGCAAAACGGAGTTATTTCCGTAAAAATCCCGACGGGAGCGGAATACGCGGTTTCCGTATCGGGCGCGGACGGTTACAAGTCTCCCGCTCCCGTATCCGGAAGCGCTTCGGGTACGGCGGGAAGCGTAACGCTCG
>DAIQOU010000405.1:0-4675 GCA_036787725.1 Bacteroidales bacterium | reverse complement strand
GTCGATAACCCGTTAATAAGTTTTATTTTTCCCAAGTGATTGGTAACCACTCCCCAGGAATACAACGGTAAAATCACATCGAAATCCAACGGATAATCATTTATATTCACTGTATATGCTTTCAACAATTCCGGATCTAAAATAGAATTTCTTCCCGACGAAGAAGTAGGAGAGGAGGTAGCATAACACATCAGATATCCTTTTTTAACCGGTGGAACACCCGTTTGGTTTCTGTCCCGAATCTGATGAAGTCGCAATGTACAAGAAACGGAAGCCATTCTTTTCTTCTCTAATTCAGACAAAAAGAAAAAATAATTCTCTCGCGTTTTGTCGGTCCAATCACAATCGATTTGTATTTCGGTGGGAGAAGGTAATACGTTATGGTTAATAATCTCTTGAATTAAAGTATTCGTTTTAGCTGCCAATTCCGTCAATTGTTCTCGCGACACATCCATAAATACACGATTGGTAATAAAAACCACAGGAATGTATTCCGTACCGGGCACACCAAACTCAAAAGGTTTTATTTTGGCAACGGGAACAATACGGGAATTTTCTTTGTCTATATCGAAAAAGCGAATGTACAACTTATGACAATCCAAGTGTTGAAAATATTCCTTTTCCGTCTCCGTAAAATTACCTTCCGTTCTCCAATAATAAAATTGAACAGGCCTGTTCTTTTGACAACCGCAAATACCGGCAATCAATAAGGAGAAAATAAATATACAGAAGAGTGGAAATTTCATATTTCTTAAACAGGTAAGGAAATAATACTTATTCAGGCTTCATAACCACCCGGACCAAATCATCATAAAACCGATTATAGAATGCTTGATCAATTTCCCGATTGAGACTCAACATCATCAATTCATGCGGTTTATGTCCCCGGATGTAAGGAGGATGAAAATGAGAGTAGGGATTAGCCTTATATCCTAAACGCCGGTAAAATTCCAATCTCTTATTGGAAACGGAATCAACGGGAGGATCTATTTCCAACAAAATCGTTTTCTTTACTTTTTCGGCAAAAACCTGCAATACCTTACTCCCGATATTTTTACCTCTTCGTTCCGGATGAACAGCAAAATGTTCTATATAAATATAATCTTCAAACTCCCAATAAGCAATGAAAGCAATTAGTTTTTCGTCTTCCGATACCCCGCATAAAAAATAACGACTGTCTTTGAAAGCCATTAACTGTTGCTCTTCACTTCGTTGTTCATGTAAAGGAAAAGAAACGGAATAAATGGATTGAAAAAAGGGATACATTTCCTCTTTTATATCTCTTATTCTCTTAAAATATAAATCTGTCGACCGGATCATCATTTATAAAGATTTTCTAAAATACAGATTCTCATTTTACTGAAGACTATAATTCAAAATAAAGAAAAAAGAATCAAACAAAAAAATAAACTTTTAAACAATACATTTGCATACTGTAATTCTTTAACAAAATATACTCATGAAGATACAAATAATAAGTGATTTACACCATGAGTTTGGAATATCAAATATGAATTTCAACGAGGCAGACTTGCTCATTATCGCGGGAGATCTGAATATTGGCATAAAAGGAATACAATGGTTGAAAGATAATATCAAGGAAATCCCCGTAATATATATTTTGGGAAATCATGAATATTATAAAGGCAGTTATCCTAAAACTCTAAATAAAATAAAGGAATCAGCTCTCAAAAGTAACATTCATGTATTAGAGAACGAATCTGTCATCATAAAAGATATAAAATTTCATGGTACAACTCTTTGGACAGATTTTTCACTTTTTGGCAATCCTGAATTTTATGGAGAAATGTGTCAACAACAAATGAATGATTACAAACAAATAAGGAAAGATCCTTCCTATTCTAAATTAAGAACAATTGATACTTATAACATTCACAAAGAATCTTTACGATGGCTGGAACACAGTTTAAATAAATCCGATTCTTTTATAAATATCGTAGTAACTCACCATGCTCCTTCCGGAAAATCAATTCCTCCGGAATTAAAAGGAAATTATTTATCCTGTGCTTATGCCTCTGATTTGGAAAATTTTATATTGAAATATCAACCTTCTTATTGGATTCATGGTCACATTCATACTCCACTTGATTATTTAATCGGAAAAACTAATGTAATATGCAATCCTCATGGATATATAGATGAAAAATACAACGGATATAATCCTGAGTTAATTATTGATATCTCTTAATTATCACTTCATTGTTGAAAAAAAGAACAGGATTTGCTATTCTTTTTTAGTCGATCCTGTTTTTAATTTGTTCTTAATCGAAAATTTTTATTGGATGTTTACTAAAACAGCTGTTTGATTTCCATTTTTGTCTTGTAATTCGATCAGACCGGAACCTTTAACATTTTCTTTAGAAGTATCAATTTGTAAGATATCATATTTTTTATTTATATCTCCTTTTTCTATTATCGATATTTTTTCAAAAAGAGGAGAAGAAAAATTCAATACTCTCCAACCTTCTCCGTATTTTATCCGGATCGAAATTATTTGGTCATTTACGGCAGTTATATCCAAATAATCACCTGTGAGTTCATAAGATGAAAAAACCATTACTTGAAGAGGAGCAGTAGTACCTCTTTTATCTTTTACCGTATAATACGAATTTCCGGGTTTTAACCCGGTCACCTTTACCATACCTTTGTCGGTTACGGTTACTTCTGCTGAATTCCCCTTTGTTTTTTCTACAGTATAACCTCCCGCACCAAACTTAATTTCGTTCATTAGATAAGTACTGTCAACCTCCATAAATATCCCGTAATTATGTGGAACCAAAGACTCGGCTGTTGAAAATATCGTAACAGATGCACTTTGATATCTTTTATCGGTAATAGTAAGGGAAGAACTGCTGCTGAGCAAATCCACTTTCACCTTATTGCCGATTATTGTAGCTTTTGCCTCTGTTTCACTTGAAACTATATAATCGCCGTTTCCTTCCAGAATCTCAAATTCATACTCGGTTTCTTGAGTATCTACCCACCCGTTAACCGATAATTTAATTTCTTTAGGAGCTCCTCTCAGTTCCATTTCCGGATCATCGGAACTACATGCTGCCAATAAACAACTTACCAACAGCAATAAAAATGTTTTTTTCATGATTTTTTACTTTACGTATTATCTCTAAATGACAAATTTAGAGAAAATGAATGTTAAAGAAGGCTGTAATTGCTTTTTTAACAATTAGATGATACCTTATTAAAAGGAGAAAGGACAAGTAATTAATTATCTTTATTTCGTTTTTTCTTTATCATCAAACAGATTGTACCCCAAAAAGAAATCGATATACCTGCAAGCATAAATAATAACCATTCAGTAATAAAATAATCAGCATCAGATAAGTTCATTATCATGTAGAGTAAAGAAATCATTATAGTACCGATTCCAAGATATTGAATTACATTCCCTGTTTTCATATGCTTTAGCATTTAACAAATTCATAATCAAGACAAATATATGCATTTATTTTTAATACGATAGGGCATGTCAATAATCAGCACATAAAAAAAGCAACTTTCGGGTTGCTTTTTTATAACGATCATACTGCGGAAAGTGAGGGATTCGAACCCCCGGTACCCATAAAGAGTACAACAGATTTCGAGTCTGCCCCGTTCGACCACTCCGGCAACTTTCCCGATTCGAAGGATAAAAGTAAATGTTTTTTAATTATCCGCCAAAAGAAGACGGAAAAAGTTAGTTACAATCCCAACTTCTCGGAAATCTCCAACATGCTGACAATAGACTTTACCGCTTTTTCCCTTATTTCCGGATCTACCGTTATTTCCGGAACTTCGTATTTCAAACAATTATACAGTTTTTCCATAGTGTTTAATCGCATGAAGTTACATTCATTACAGGCACATGTACTGTCATTGGGAGGAGCGGGAATAAAGATTTTATCGGGATTATTTTTCTTCATTTCATGTAAAATTCCCGATTCGGTAGCTACTATAAACTCTTTGTTTGGGGAAGTAGTTGCAAACTTTAATAAAGACGCTGTAGAACCTATGTGATCCGCCAATTTAAGAATTACACTTTTACATTCCGGATGAGCTAAGAGCAATGCATCGGGATACTTCTTCTTCAATTCGACAATCTTTTCCAACGAAAATTGTTCATGGACATGGCAAGCACCATCCCAAAGCACCATATTTCGGCCCGTAAGGCTGTTAATATAATTTCCGAGGTTACGGTCGGGACCGAAGATGATCGGCGTTTCGGAAGGAAAACTCTCCACAATTTGGCGGGCATTGGTAGAGGTCACTACTACATCAGTCAATGCTTTTACATCAGCAGTAGTATTTACATACGAAATGACAGTATAACCGGGATATTTTTCGATGAATTCGGCAAAATCTTCCGCATTACAACTGTCGGCAAGCGAACATCCGGCATCTAAATCAGGAACCAATACTTTCTTTTCGGGAGAAATGATCTTAGCTGTTTCTCCCATAAAATGGACTCCGCACAATACGATAATTTCTGCATTGGTCTTGGAAGCCCATTGTGCTAATGCCAGACTGTCTCCTACATAATCCGCTATATCTTGTATTTCTCCCGGCTGGTAGTAGTGAGCCAGGATCACGGCATTCTTTTCCTTTTTTAATTTAGTTATCTCATCTTTTAAGTTTATACCTTCCGGTAGAGGTATAT
>DAIQOU010000404.1:0-4685 GCA_036787725.1 Bacteroidales bacterium | reverse complement strand
CCCAACGATTTTTAAGTTTGTATATTTGCCGCAAATTAAATTATAATTGTAAAAATGAAGAAAAGACTAATTGTTTTTCTGCTATTGCTACCCTGCCTTCACCATATTTATTCCCGGGATGTAGTTTTTAATACATTAAAGTCTGAATTGGACCGGAATTTTTCGATATTAAAAAAGGAGTCTGTTCCGGCTTATTACATTTCTTTACGACTGGATGAACATCAATACATGAGTTGCAGCGGAAGAATGGGAAGATTACAGTCTGTCATGCAAGACAACAGTCCTTCTCATATGCTCTCAAGCATGGTCAGAGTCGGTTCTCCCGAATTAGACAATACGCATGAAATTCGGGATAATTACGGGAGTTACAACAATGTAAGGCTGGATATTCAAAACGTTCCCGTTGACAATAATCCGACTGTCATAAAAAGGGCAATATGGACTCAATTGGATAACTTATATAAAGAAAATGTCCAAAGTTATGAGCAAGTAAAAGCAAATATTGCCGTAAAAGTAGAACAAGAAGATAAATCTCCGGATTTTTCGGAAGAAAAGGCCGATAAATATTACGAAGACCGTATCGATTTTTTCGGTTTAAGCCCGAATAAAAAGGAATGGGAAGAAAAAGTGAAGATGTATTCTTCGGTTTTCAATCAGAATAATGAGGTATTGGACGGATATGCCTTTTTTTATATCTCCTTAGCCAGAAAATATTTTGTGGATACGGAAGGACGTGAAATTGTTCAGAATGAGTTAATGTATAATTTAGTATTGGCTGCCGAAGCATTGGCGGATGACGGTATGTCTTTGCCTCTCAATAAATCTTGGATAGCTCATTCCCTTGACGAACTTCCTTCGGACAAAGAGGTCATTCAGGCAGCTCAAGAGATGTCCGGGCTTCTTTCCGCTCTGAAAAAGGCCCCTGTTGTGGAATCTTTTACGGGACCGGCCATTCTGTCTCCTGAAGCTTCGGGCGTATTTTTTCATGAAATTTTCGGACACCGGGTAGAAGGTTCGCGACTAAAACAAGAAACGGATGCTCAAACATTTAAGAAGAAAATCGGCGAAGAAGTGTTGCCCAAACATATTTCAGTTACTTTTGATCCTACTGTCTCCAAATACAACAATATTTCCTTAAACGGCTCTTATACCTACGATGATGAAGGAATTAAAGCTCAACGGGTAGAAGTTGTGAAAAAAGGAGTCTTGAACAACTTTTTAATGAGCCGGACGCCGATTGAAGGATTTGCCCGGTCCAACGGACACGGAAGAGCCCAAGCCGGATTGTTCCCGATTTCCCGTCAGTCCAATATGTTTGTCGAAAGCACTCAAAAATACAGTGAAGAGGATTTGCGTAAAATGTTAATAAAAGAAGCCAAAGCACAGGGAAAACCGTATGCTTACTTTTTCAAAGAAGTTTCAGGAGGATTCACTCAAACAGGACGGTATATGCCTAACTCGTTCAATGTAACACCTTTAATCGTATATCGCATTTATACGGACGGAAGACCGGATGAATTGGTAAGAGGAGTAGACTTAGTGGGAACCCCGTTGGCTATGTTCTCCAAAATAGAAGCCTGCGGTAAACAATACAGTGTTTTCAACGGTACCTGCGGAGCTGAGTCGGGAGGTATTCCGGTATCCTGTATTGCTCCTGCCTTATTCGTTAAACAAATCGAAACTCAGAAAAAACCGAAAAGCCAGTTAGTAAAACAAATACTGCCCAAGCCGGAAGGTACAACCGGCGGAAGTACAAACCGGGATGAAATTATATTCAATGCTATTAAAAAAGAAGTCGATCGCGGACTGGAAGGATTAAAAATGGACGATTTGAAATCTCCTTTTTTTATTTCTTACACCATATCCGATGCAGGTAATCTGTCTATGTCTTCCACCTTGGGAAGCCTGACCGGATCAAACTATTTCCCTCACCGGGTAGCAAGTTCACGCCTTTTAATGGGAGATTATAATTGTACGGACGAAAATTTCGTGAGTTCGGTCGGAGGCCCTTCCGGACACGACGGAAATATTTGTTTGGAGGATGATGAAGAAGGTATTCGATATACTATCTGGCGCGATTTGGATGCCATTTACAAAAGTGCAGCGGAAACCTACGAACAAAAAATGTCTGCCATCAAACAGTTGAATATCCCGGAAAGTCAACCGGAACTTCCGGATTGGGATAAGACGCCGGTTGTGCAACTCTTGGATTTGCCTCAACCAAAGGTAAATTTCGAAAAAAGCAACTACGAACAATACATTAACGAAGCTTCTGCCATTTTTGCCGATTATAAAGATATCTTGTATTCAAATGTAACGTTACAAGTATATTCGGGAACGATTTATTTCTATAATACGGAAAAAACCCAATATCGGTTGCCGCTTACTTTTGCAACATTGGATGTAAGCGCTACGGCAAGAACCGAAACGGGAGAGATGGTAGGAGTAAGTACAGATTACACGGTGAGTCATCCGGACGAATTTCCTTCGGGAGAACTGTTAAAAAAACGCTGTCGTGAATTAGCCGAAAAATTATTAAAAAAGAAAACAGCCGCCAAGATGAAAGAGGCTTATGCAGGTCCGGTACTGTTCGAAGGATTGGCTGTAGTAGAAACATTTTATCGGAATTTCTTCTTTGGCGATATCTCTCTGATTGCCGAACGAAAACCGCTCACAGCGCAAGGGTATTCCTATGGAGGAAACACCTTGGAAGAAATGATTGGCAAACGAATTACTGCCAAAGAGATCACAATTGAAGACCTGACAGGATCCAAAGAATATAAAGGACATAAATTAATCGGTTATACTCCTATTGACGCCCAAGGGGTGGTTCCTCCCGAAAAACTGGTCTTGGTCGAAAACGGGATGCTGAAGACCTTATTGAGCGATCGTATACCTACAGCTAAAGTTCCTCACTCAAACGGTCATTCCCTGCATTCTCCGGGAGCAGGAGCTTCTATCAACACAGGAGCAATCCGGTTACAACATACGGGAATGAAAAGTAAAGAAGCATTACGTCAAGAATTACTGAGTAAAGCGAAAGAAGAAGGCTACGAATATGCCTATATCGTAAGAGAAACCATGGGTGCGGGAAGTCTGCCATTGGATCTTTATCGTGTGAATGTAGAAGACGGTTCGGAAGAATTGGTTCGCTCGGCTCAAATCAACAATGTAAATTCTCAAATTTTCAAAAAGATATCCGCAGTATCGGATAAGGAATTAATTTATAACGGCAATGTGGGAAACCTCATTACCATCATTGTTCCCGATGCCATTTTGTTTGAGGAAATGGAAATTCAAAAAGACATGCTGGATAATTACCAGAAACCTCCGATTGTTCCTCAACCCGAAAATTGATTTTTCTCCAAATACAAGCATGCAAACGTTGCCCGAAATAAACTTCCGGCAACGTTTGTTTGTTTATATAAGGTAAATAATAATTTTCCGGTTATGGCATTCAAAATTTCTTTCTTCGACAGCAAATCCTATGATGAAGCTATATTTACAGCAGTGAATAAAGAGTATGGATTCGAGTTAAAATTTCACAAAGAACACCTTAATTTCGACAATGTAATCCTTGCCCGCGAATCGGATGCCGTATGCATCTTCGTAAATGATGTTCTGACCGCAGAGATAATAGACAAACTGAATGAAATGGGCATTAAACTGGTCGCTTTACGATGTGCAGGATTCAACAACGTCGATATTACTTATGCTGCCGGAAAAATAACCGTTGTCCGGGTTCCCGAATATTCAACTCACGCCATAGCAGAACATACATTAGCATTAATGCTCTGTTTGAATCGTAAAATCCACCGTGCCTTTTTACGCACCAAAGACAACAACTTTTCTTTGAACGGCTTTTTAGGATTTGACATGATCGGAAAAACAACGGGAGTCATCGGAACCGGAAAAATCGGAAAAACCGTAGCGCGGGTACTGCGCGGACTGGGCATGAATATCCTGGCCTACGACGTATATCCCGACCGCATCTTTGCCGAAGAAGTAGGAATGAGATATGTATCCTTAGACGAAATGTATGCTTTGTCCGATATAATTACATTGCATTGCCCTTTAACAAAAGAAACAGAATATATGATCAACGAATCATCTATAAATAAAATGAAAGACGGTGTGATGATCATAAACACGGGTCGAGGTAAACTTATTCATACCAAACATCTGATAGAAGGACTGACAAGCAAAAAAGTCGGTTATGCGGGATTAGATGTATATGAAGAAGAAAGCGCCTATTTTTATGAAGACTTCTCGGACAATATAATGGAAGATGATGTATTGGCCCGCTTGTTATCTTTTAATAATGTAATTGTAACTTCTCATCAGGCATTCTTTACACACGAAGCCATGACCAATATTGCAACCATTACCTTAGATAACATCTCCGATTTTAGAGAGAGTAAAAAATTAATAAATGAAGTGAAAGCGTTTCCCGGCAAATAACGAGTACAAGATATAAGTTTCACCGGCGGAAGAACGCATTTAATAATCCTAAATAAAGCAACCTTAACCGAATAATCTGTCCGGTTAAGGTATTATTATCCCCCTTCCCCTAAAAATTACATTCTCGTTTCCAATAAATTAATTTCCCGGTCGCATCTGATTATTCGTCCCCTCGCGAGAAATCTTTCGTTCGTTCGCGTGGTCCTTTTCGTCCCCTCGCGAGG
>DAIQOU010000038.1:6610-17451 GCA_036787725.1 Bacteroidales bacterium | reverse complement strand
AGTTATTTCTTTTTTATAAAAATTTGAATTATAACACATTAAAACAAAATCAATTCTTTTTTTACGTTTTAAGTTTATTATTCATCCTTACAAATGGATTATTTAAAGCAAATATTGAATTTATATTTGTTTCAAGAAATAGTTTACCATGATCAACAAATAATCTAACATATTATGACACCCGTTGAACGATTTATTACCGCATTAAAAGGGGGAACCCCGGATAGAGTTCCCATTCATGAGCATTTATTCAGTTTGAAATTGCAAAAAGAAGTATTAGGTTATAATACGGTCCTTTACGATGGAGGAGCTCAAGTAGAGTTAGCCGCCCAATTGGGAATCGATACGATTTGGGCTCCTATTAATGGTTTTTGCGGGATTGAAGAGACTCCCCATGACACCGACCAAATATATACGGATGAGTGGGGAGTTACTTATAAAAAAAATGGTTGGCCGATCATTGCTCAAATTGATGTTCCCGTTAAAAGCAGAGAAGATTGGGAAAAATACATCTTACCCAAAGTAAATGTTCCTTACAGGACGCGCATATTACGCGAAATCCTTGCCGCCAATACATATGATCTGGCTGTAGTGCTCGGTCTGTTGGGACCATTCACTATGTTATCGTGGTACATCTGTGATTTCGAATCACTGGCTATCTTCATGTATACAGATCCCGATTTGGTACATGAAATGAATGAAGCCTATTTGAAATGGGCGCTTGAAGCCGTAGAATTAGCGGTAAAGCAAGGGAAAATAGACTGTGTTCAAATATCGGATGATTGGGGTGGAACTTCCGGATTATTACTTTCTCCGGAACACTTCCGCGAATTTTTCATTCCTTATTTTAAACGGTTGGTAGAGGGCATCCAATCCTACGGACTTCCTGTCATCATGCACAACGACGGATGCATTTGGGATGTTCTTGATGATTTGGCGGCGTGCGGTATTGACGGATTACATCCGGTCGAAAGGGCAGCGGGAATGGACTTGAAACGCGTCAAAGAAATGTTTAAAGGAAAAATCACTCCCATTGGAAATGTTAACAATAAAATAACCATGGAGTCCTCCAATCCGAACGATGTTCGGGAAGAAGTATTGGAATGCCTTCGGGAAGCAGCTCCGGGAGGGGGATATATTATCTCCACCGATCACAGTATCCATGATAATATTCCCTTGGAAAATGTATTGTGCCTTATTAAAACAGTAAAAGAAAATGGAGTTTACCCGGCCGGAACACCGGGATTGTCGGATTCTTAAAAATATAATGATATGGCCAACTTAAATGAACTGTATGAAGCGATTTTAACGGGCAATTTAAAAAATGCTGTCAGAGTCACCCAAGAAGCTGTTAATGAAAAGATAGCTCCTCAACTTATTATTGACGAATATATGGCTAAAGCCATGGAGGAAGTGGGAGCCCGTTTTGAAGCAGGGAAAGCATTTGTTCCCGAATTATTAATCGCCGCCAGAGCCATGAAAGGGGCGTTGGATTTATTGAAACCATTCATGTCGGGCGATCAGAAGGGAGATTCCGGAACCATTGTAATCGGAACCGTAAAAGGAGATTTACATGATATAGGAAAAAATCTGGTAGCCTCCATGTTGGAAGGGTGCGGCTTTCATGTAGTGAATTTGGGCGTCGACATTCCGGCCGAAAAATTTGTAAACGCCGCGAGAGAAAATAACGCTCGAATTATTTGCCTTTCTGCATTGTTAACCACCACCATGGGATACATGAAAGAGGTGATTGAAGCGGTTAATAATTCCGATTTGAAAGGGAAAGTAAAAATCATGGTAGGGGGAGCCCCCGTTACAGAATCATTTGCTCTTCAAATAGGAGCCTGCGGTTATAGTGACAATGCCAATTCGGCTGTCAGTTTGGCGAAAAAACTTATTTCTGCCTGACAATACAATCTCAAATAACAGAACTATAATAATAAAAGGAGGACCGTTATGAAAAACACAATTAAAGTAATCATCGGTGTAATATTTCCGGCTATTTTTCTGCTTGCCGGCTGCACCGGATCTCAACAAACGAATGAAACCGGTATAGATGGGAGAGACACATTGGATTTCAAATACATTGATATTGTACACGTAACACATACGGATTACGGGTATACAGATCATGCCGTGGTTGCTATCGATTTACATAAAAGATTCATTGATATTGCCTTGGATTTGGCTTTACAAACCCAAGACGAGTCTCCGGAAAACCGTTTTGTTTGGACGGTAGAGGCTCTTGATCCTTTCTACTCGTGGTGGAAAGAAGCTTCCGAAAAACGCAGGAACGACCTGTTAAAAATGATTGAGACAGAACAGATCGGAATCAATGCCATGCCTTTTCATATTCATCCTTTTGCAGGTAAAGAACAATGGGACGAAATGTTTAACTGGATGCCAGAGGAAATTACGAGTAAATTAAACATAAGAGTCGGTATGCAACATGATGTCAACGGATTCCCGAGAGTAGCAGCCATGAAATTGTTGGACCGAAATGTAAATTATATCTGGACCGGTATTAATGCTCACTGGGGCGGGTCTCCTTTCGAGCCTCCGACCGCCTTTTGGTGGAAAATGCCGGATGACCGAAAGATAATGGTTTGGACCGGGTATCCTTATTGGCAGGGATATTTGTTTTTCTCGGAAAGAGAATGGAGATTACAGCAACGCGAATACAGTAACACCCAGACTTCATGGCCGAGAGACGGCAACATTATGCTGACGGACGAAGCCTCTATGAGAGAAGCCCATAAGGTATGCATAAACAGGCTGAAAGATCTTCGGCAAAAAGGATATGATTATCCCTTCCTCACCATCACATTTACCAACCAATGGAGATGTGACAACGACGGCCCGATGCCTCAACTGCTTCCTTTTATTAAAAAATGGAATGAAATGGGACTGAAACCGGTGCTTCGAATGAAAACAGCCGGTCAGGCCATGGAAAATATTGAAAAAGAAGTAGGGGATAAAATAAAAACCTATGAAGGAGAATGGCAAGACTGGTGGTCGTTTGGGATGGCTGCCATGCCCCGGGAATTACAAGTCGCCCGTCGTGCCGTACAACATGTCAAAGCCATCAATTCTCCGGTTTGGGGACCGTTATCTTCCGGCGCTCAAGAGGAATTGAAAGATATTAACAGAATGTTATGCCGTTATTTTGAGCATACGTATGCATCCAATGAGACATCCGAATCTCCCTACAGTTTATATACTCAAGGGCAATTAAATGAAAAGAACAGTTTTGCTTATCGTCCCTGGGAAAGAGGAAAATATTTATTGGCACAATTGGTACGCCATAAATTTGCAACCATGGATGCGGGTTTATATGTGATTAATCCTTCCGCAGCCCCTTATACCGGCTGGATCAAATTGGATGTGGTAGGATTCCGGGAAGTAAACTACCAATCGGTGAGAGATGTAAAATCCAATACTTCTTTTCCTTTATTTAAAGAAGGAGACCATGTTTGGAGATGGGTGGTGGATGAAAACCTGAATACAACCCGGGAAGCCGTTCCGGGAGGTACCGAGGCCTGGTTCTGGGTAAAAGAATTGCCTCCGCATTCCTATACTCATTATGTACTTGAAACCAATGCGGTTCCGGAAGAAAAACAAAAAGAAAACTTGCCGGTGCTGACTTACGACAGTAACGGCTGGATCTCTTCTGCTACATGGAAAGGAATGGAAGAGCCTCTTTTCACGGAAGGCCTGGCCGATTTTATGGTGTTGAGTTTAAAAGATATGGATCGTTGGTCGCAGGGAGATGTGTACATCCATTTAGAAGACGAGAAAAGACTCAAAAAAATGGATGAAATCACAGAAGTAAGTTGGGCAAAAGCAAAAGGAAAAGCAACCGAGAGAGAAACTCCGTATTCTCGGATTATTACTCAGGAATTGCAACACCCTCGATTGAATAATCTATACCGGAATGTAGAAATATTTAAGGAAATTCCTCGTGCGAAAGTAACTATTTCTTTCGACCGGACTTCATCTATTGCTCCGGAAGTATTTTATGCCAAATTTCCTTTTCCTCAATCCTGTAATGAACCTGTAGCCACCAATGGAGGAGTGCCGTTTACTCTCTACAAAGATCAATTGCCCAATTCCTGTAAAGACTTTTTTGTTGTGGACAGTTGGGTAAAATACGATTCAAAAGACGGAACTCGTATCTGGTCGTCGGGAGACATCCCTTTAATCAACTTTGGAGGACATAACTTGGGACAACGTTTGCAACAAGCTCCCGAGAATGTAAACGAATTATATGGAATGTTGTATAATAATCTGTGGGTGGTGAATTTTTGTGTAGATTCTCCGGGTGAAATGAGTTTTGAATTCGATCTTACTTTTGACAACGGGAAACCAACTGTTGAAAAAATAACCGATAGAGCAGACTCCTATTACATGCCGATCCCCATAATGAATAATCCGGAAGCACGAGAAGATCCGATTGTAGGAAAATACTTAAATACTCCTCAACGAATCACCACTATTTATTGAAAATAGGCTTGAACTCGGGGCCGCCCAAAAAGTTCCTTAAGGTGACTTTTACCCTTGCTGCAACTGCCGTAAAGAGAGTGAAAGCAAGAAAAATCGACTTTTTGGTCAGCCCCATTGACGGTTCGGTTTCATATCGGTATCGGCAAGTTCCTCCTCTCAAGTCCCGGAAGGGACGCCTTGATATTTAACCGACGGTGAAGCAAGGCGTAACCGTCGGAAGTGACGGAGGAGGCTTTTCGGACCGCAAGTTTCGCTTGCGCTACACATGCGGTTAAATATGATTTCGTCCCTCGCGGGACTTATTGCGGCTTTTGGGTCAGCCCCTTATGCACACACTTACAATCCGGAACCCGGCAAGGAAATATCCGGCTTTTTGAACCAAACCCAAACAATAAAATAAACAGTTTATAGTATGTACAAGAAATTTACATTAATGATTGTTTCCATAGTCTCGTTATTTCCGGCATATATATATGGAAGGGAAATGAATGTGGCGCTTGATGCTTCCGCTCAAGCATCCTCCTGTATAGATGCCGGTCATAATGAGATGAAAGCGATCGACAACAATATGAATTCTTATTGGGAGGCCTCCGGCACTTTCGGCCCCCATTATCTGATATTGGATTTGAAAGATTTTTATTTTTTGAATAAGATCCAACAAACCTTTACCCGTTCTTCGGTTTGGCAATTCAAAATAGAAGGATCGGTGGATAAAGAAAACTGGATGCTATTGGTTGATAAAACCAAAGGAGCTGCCGGAATTACTTTTGCAGAAAGTGTAAAGGGGATATTCCGATATGTAAAACTTACGGTGGCGGGTTCTTCCGATAATTTCCCGGCTTCTTCCAAGGAATTGAAGATCATCGGGACCAAAAACGGGAATAACCTGGCTCTCGGTAAAAGGTTTGTGGATTCGACGGGTCAATGGTTTTGTGAACCGGAAAGAGCTGTTGATGATGATATGTCAAGCTATTGGTGCGCATTGGACGGTTCCTATCCGAAATCGATCATTCTCGATCTGGATAAGACTTGCATAATCACGGGAGTACAACAGGTTTTCAAGGATTACGACCATTGGAAATATACCATCGAAGGATCGAACGATCTTCAGGCTTGGGACATGTTGGAGAATAAATCCAAGGGAGAAAATTTGGTCGAGTTTTATTCTCCGGCAGAAGGTAACTATCGATATATTAAACTGACCGTATTGGGATCTTCGTCCCGCTTTTGGTCCAATAGTTGTGAACTTCGTGTTTTTGGCTTTGAAAAAGAAGAAGACAGGGAGTTGGAGACTTTTGCGGATAGCTACAATACTTCCCTTCCCGGCCCTAAAAAAGAATGGTGGAAAGAAACATCGGGCCTGATAAGATATTATTGTAAACTATATAAAAATCAATTGTCTTCCATCACCGATAGCTTAGATATATTAAAATCACAAGGATTTAATATTATCGAATTGATGTGCCCTTATAAGGGAAGCGCCAAGATTTGGGCAGGACTGGGAGCCACCGACAATTATGATATCGACCCTTCTGTGGGAACCATGGAAGACTTTGAAAAATTAATCAAAGAAGCTCATGCACGGGATATGAAGGTCCTTTTTTTCGGAAATGTCGGTTATTGCAGTGATGAAGCTCCTTTTTTTCAAAAGGCTTGCGACGACGAAAGAAATGATGTTTACAGTAAAGAGCGGAACTGGTTTCACTTTAGCAAAAAGAAATTGGACGCATCCTGGTTTTGGAGCGAACGGGCGCAAGCCTACTATTATTCTTTTTGGGGCAATACAGACGGAGCCGACGGTCGTATTCCTTCTTACAATTTTAATAACCAAGAATGGAGAGATGAATGTGAAAATTACCTCCGGTTCTGGGCAGAGAAAGGAATCGACGGACTCTACCTGGATGCACCGGAAGTATACGACGGAATAACCGACGATATTATCCAAAAATATATAGTAGATGTATTGAACTCCTACGAAGGCTTATCGACCAATGCCGAAGGATCGGGAGATTATAACCGCTGGATTGGTCGATACGGTTTCAACTGTATTCAGGGGTTTGATTTGTATGGCTGGGGAGGCGGAGGCAGAAGCGAGGTATTGAATGCCATGAGAAATAAAACTCCCGGGGCTTTGAACGATATGTCAAAAGGTTACCGCGATCGAGTAACTTCTTTATACGGAGTAACCTTAACCCCTCCCATGTGGGAAATGAAAGCAACCATTGATGAACGGATCTTTGAAACAGCCTATTTAACGACTGTGGGCACCTTATTCGCCAATCACTGCGGGGATAAAATGTTTGTGGCCCAAGACATTATGAAGAAGTGGCCGCAAGAAGACAGAGAACGGTTTCATAATCTGATCCGAACTCAAAACAGCTATGCCGGACTTGCTCCCTCCGGACAACGAACCATTTTGCCGACAAGCAGTTCAAAAAGTTATTTGGCTTTTAAGCGCTCCAACCCGGACGGAAATGTATCGGCTCTGGTGATCTTCAATTTCCGGGATCAGGAAAGAAAAATGACGGTTGATTTGACAAACAGCGGAATATCTGTCAACCAAATACCGGTTGATCTGTTAACCGGTCGGGAGGCGGAACCCATCACTTCCGAAAAATATACTGTCACCTTGCCGCCTTACGGTTACAAAATACTGGGAGTGGAAAATGGCAGTGTTAAGAGTAATCCTACGGGAATAAAGGCGGAAAAGAACAACTCTTTTCCGGTCATTTCTTATCCCAATCCCTTCCGGGATGGATTGGTAATAGAATCCGTTTCCGATTTACAAAGAATATCCGTGATTTCTTCTACAGGACAAACTCTGAAAGAGTATTATAATATGCCTGCAAAGACCTATTTGTCATTGCAAGATCTTCTTCCGGCTGTTTACTTTCTTAAAACACAAGATAAAGGCGGAAATATAAATGTAAAAAAGATAATAAAAACCAATTGAAAAAACAGATATGTATGGAGCTGACAATTAAAAATATTATAAAAGAGAAAAGGAGGAAAGCCATTCCTATTATGACTAACCCGGGAATAGAATTGATCGGTGAAATAGTAAAAAATGCAGTGACCGACGGAATAATCCATTATAAAGCCATCAAAGCGGTCTCCGACCGGTACGGCTCGGCTGCTTGCACCGTAATTATGGATTTAACGGTAGAAGCAGAAGCTTTCGGCGCCGAAATTGTCTTCCCGGAAGATGAAGTGCCTTCCGTCATCGGGCGTTTATTGACCGATGCAGCTGCAGTAGAAGAACTGGAAGTCCCGGAACTGACCCGAGGAAGAATTCCTCAATATATACTTGCCAACCGGTTGGCCGCCGAAAATATAACGGATAAGCCGGTGCTTTCCGGGTGTATAGGTCCTTTTTCATTGGCAGGAAGATTGTATGATATGTCTGAAATAATGCTCGCAATCTATCTGGAACCCGATACCGTAAATGCTTTATTGCAGAAATGTACCCGATTCTTAATCCGGTATTGTCAGGCATTAAAAGATACCGGCACCTCCGGAGTAATCATAGCAGAACCGGCAGCCGGCCTCTTAAGAAATGAAGATTGTTTGATGTATTCGACCGAATTTGTTAAACAAATAGTAGACGCGGTTCAAGACGATGGTTTTATAGTCGTCCTTCATAATTGCGGGAATACGGGAAATTGTACGGATGCAATGGTAAAAAGCGGAGCAAAAGCATTACACTTCGGAAACAAGATCGATATGGTCAAAGCGTTGCAAGACTGCCCTTCGGATATAATTGTAATGGGAAATATCGACCCGGTCAGTATTCTAAAACAAGCTTCACCGGAAGAAGTATATAAGGAAACTCGTGAATTGCTTGATAGTACCGGGGACTGCGAAAACTTTATTTTATCTTCCGGCTGTGATGTTCCGCCCTTTGTCCCTCACGAAAATATAATCGCTTTTTTTGAAGCATTAAACGAATATAACAACTCTTTATAAGCACCGGCTTGAACGACATAAACTCTCAAAAATAAAGATTATGAATACCCATGAAAAATTTCAACCAGACTATACGAATATATTAAAAGTATTGTATAATGAACGTCCGGATTATTTGCCTTTATATGAACACAATATCGATGCCCCTTTTGTTTCGAAGTATTTAGGAGAAAAAATAGAAATTACTTCGAATAATCCGGCAGACCTCGAAGAATACTTCCGCAAATACATTGCCTTCTGGAAAGATCACGGATACGATGCCTTCAGTTACGAAGCGGCTATTTGTGAAATATTGCCGGGGCATGGCGCTATTCTGGGCGGTATGCTCGGTCCGATACAAACCCGGGAAGATTTTGAGAAATACCCTTTTGACGAAGTTCCCCAAATATTTTGGGATACCTACGAGCCCCGGTTAAAGGCCATCCGTAAAGTAATGCCGCCCGGTATGAAAGCTTATGGCGGATGCGGCTACGGTATTTTTGAAGCTTCACAGGATCTGGTAGGATACGAAAACCTGTGTGTAATGCAGTATCTCGATCCGGATCTGTTTACAGACTTATTCGTGCGCATCGGGGATTTATTTGTTGAGTTATGGACTCGAATGGTCACCGAATTTGACGACCTGTTTGTTTTTTACCGAATGGGAGACGATATGGGACACAAAACTTCTACCATGTTGGAACCGGACACCCTCCGAAAGTTTATATTACCTCAACATCAACGTGTCATTGATGTGGTACATAATGTCCAAAAGAAATTTCTGTTGCATTGTTGCGGAAATATATTCGATATAATGCCGGATATTCTCGCTTTAGGTATTGATGCCAAGCATTCGAATGAAGATCAAATCTGTCTGTTTGATGTATGGATTGAAAAATATGCCGACCAAATAGGATTGTTCGGAGGATTCGACATGAATTATTTAATATTAAATTCTTACGATGATGTTTTCAAGAAAGTAATGGAGGATGGCGTTCGTTTTCGGAACACGGCCCGCGGATACGGTTTGGGGTCCGGAAACTCCATCCCGGACTATATGAGTGTAGAGGGTTTCAAAGCAATGACAGATGCCGTAAAAGAAATAAGAAGAAGAGAAAAAAACCAATCAACATTATAATGCCATGATAAATTTACTGGAAAACTTAAAAGAATGCATCATTGCAGGGAAAATCAATGCGGCTTCTCCTTTTCCTCCGGAATTAAAAGGGAAACCGGGAGCCGACGAACTGACAAAAGATGCATTGGAAAAAGGAATGAATCCTTCCGACATTATGAATCTCAGTCTGGTTGCCGGAATGGACGTTGTAGGACAACGTTTCACGGAGAATAAAATCTTCGTTCCTCAGATGCTGCTGTCAGCCAGAGCCATGAATGCAGCCATGGCCCATCTTAAACCTTATTTCTCTTCGGGAGAAGTAAAGAGGAAAGGAGTTTTCATTTTGGGAACCATTATGGGAGATTTACATGATATCGGTAAAAATCTATGTGGAATGATGATCGAAGGGGCCGGTTGGGAAGTAGTTGATTTAGGAGTGGATGTCTCCGCCGAAAAGTTTACAGGTGCATTGAATAATCATCCCAATGCCGTAGTGGGCATCTCGGCGTTGTTGACCACGACTATGAGTAATATGGGTCCTGTTATCCGAAAAATTAAAGAAATATCCCCGACAACAAAAGTAATTGTGGGAGGAGCTCCCGTGAGTGCGGAATATGCTTCTTCTATCGGTGCGGATGCTTATGGGAAAGATCCTCAGGAATCGGTAAAATGGCTGGAAACATTGATTGCATAGAACTTTATCAACCGGAAATTTCTTATAAGGAGCTTGAAATCTCCCCCGCAGACTTTTCTGAGGTTACCGGAATTTCTTCTTTCAACGAAAGCCTTGTTTCGGATCTGGAAGAGGTGATCCGAATCGGAGAAAAAATAGTGGAAATAAAAGGAATGATACGGTGTTTTGACGAAATAAGCCTGGGTAAAAAAGAAATTGTTATCCGGGATGTACGATTGGAGACCGGCTCTAAAATAGCATACCAATTAAGAGATTCGGAAAAGTTCATCTTATTTGTTTGCACGGCGGGCCCCGGCATAACTGCCTCTTACAATCATTATATGAAGGAGAACGAAGTCCTGAAAGCCTACTTTGCGGATATGCTCGGGAATATCGTTGTTGAAAAGGCCATGGACCGCATACAGGAGACACTCGCCGACTATGCAAACGAGTCGGGGATGAATATAACAAACAGATACAGTCCCGGTTATTGCGGATGGAACATTACAGAACAATCGAAGCTTTTTTCTTTGTTCCCGGATCAACCTTGCGGAATAACCCTAAGCGAGTCTTTTTTAATGATTCCCTCCAAATCCGTCAGTG
>DAIQOU010000038.1:0-6510 GCA_036787725.1 Bacteroidales bacterium | reverse complement strand
TGCGGAATAACCCTAAGCGAGTCTTTTTTAATGATTCCCTCCAAATCCGTCAGTGGGATCATCGGAGTGGGAGAACACGTAAAATATACTTTGCATGAATGTAAATTATGCGAATTGGAAAAATGTCTTTACAGAAAAAAATAACGTATGAAAAATAAATCTTCCATTATCAGCCTCATCCCTATTCTTTTTGGCTTTTTTGTAATGGGTTTCTGCGATATTATCGGTGTATCGGTTACCTATGCCAAAGAACAGTTCAACTGGAGCGAAACCCAAGCCGGGTTCCTGCCTTCAATGGTATTCCTCTGGTTTTTGGTTCTTTCTGTACCTGCTGCCGGTGTAATGAACACAATCGGTCGTAAAAATATGGTGTTGATAAGCATGTTTTTTACGTTTGCGGGGATGATACTTCCTTTTATTGAATTTAATGCGATGATCTGTTTCGCAGCATTTGCTCTGTTGGGAATTGGAAATACGATTTTACAGGTTTCTCTTAACCCCTTATTGTCAAATATAGTACAAGGAAAGATGTTGACCGGCACATTGACCGGAGGACAATTTATAAAATCCGTTTCCGCTTTTTTAGGGCCCATTATTGCCGGTTTTTGTTCGCTGAGATTAGGCAGTTGGGAGATGATCTTTCCGTTTTATGCTTTTATAGCTTTAGTTTCTGCCTTGTGGTTATACTTTACACGGATAGATAAAGAAAAGGTAGAGCACGCTCCATCGTTGGGAATTACTTTCAACCTGCTTAAGAATAAAAAAATATTATTTCTTTTTTTAGGAATCTTGGCTATTGTAGGACTGGATGTAGGAATGAATATTCTTGTTCCCAAGTTACTAATGGAACGGATCGGATTGGCAAAAGAAGCTGCCGGATATGGAACAAGCTGGTATTTTGCAGCCCGCACAGCCGGAACATTTATAGGAGCGTTCCTACTCGTCAGAGTTACTGAAATCAAGTATTTCAGGATAAATATAATATTAACGTTGTCGGCTCTTATCGGTTTATTTTTTGTTCATTCCTATTTCCTCATCATCTTAATGGTTGTAATTATTGCATTTACATGTTCTACCGTGTTTTCCATTCTATTCTCGGTTGCGCTTCAAACAAAGCCCCGTAATGCCAATGAAATCTCCGGTCTGATGGTTACGGGAGTGTCCGGAGGCGCTATTGTTCCTCCCTTGATGGGTATCTGTACAGAACACATCGGAAATCAGAACGGATCGATACTTATAATTTTGATTTGCACTCTATACCTTGTTTTTTGGGCTTTTGCTCTCAATAATACACCTAAAACACGGAACGCTTAATAAGGAGATATCTAATTCAAAAAGAAAGCTTTCGGCTATAAAAAAGAAGTATTATAGTTAAAAAAGCCTCTAAATGATATTTCTTCACATTAATTATACTTCATTTTTTAATCACATAAACAAAATACATTATATTTATCATTAAAGCTAACAAATAACAAAACAACTTACAGATAATCCGACCAAATGAATCGGAGAGATTTTAGTATACTCTGATATATAACGAGAAATGAAAAAAATTGACTCCATTGTATCCTTATTAAATTCCTTGTCAAAGTCAGAAAAAAAGCATTTTACTTTAAATATTCTGAAAGGGAATGAGAATAAAGACTATCTGCTCATATATAATTTTATAGTGAAAGAGAAATTATATGACAGGGATAGTATCAAGAAAGAATTTATGAAGCTCAGGCCGGCAAGTTCATTTGAAATTACGGTTCATTATCTTTATGAAAAAATCCTGGATGCTCTTTTATTACTGAGAAAGAAGAAAGATCTTTACTATGATATTTTCGGGAAAATAAGTAAAGCACGGATGCTTTACGACCGCTCGCTATTTTATGAATGTTTCGAGTTATTGGCAGAAGCAAATGAATTATCCCGAAAATTTGAATACTACGAGCTCTTTATGATCATAGTCAAGTTGGAGTTGGAATATTTATTACGTCTTAATTTTCCCAACATTTCCGAAGAAGAACTGTATCGTAAACATTACGAACAAGTAGATGCCATCAAGAACATTCGCAAAATTACAGAACAATCTTCGTTATTCGACACACTAAAATATCGGTTAATTCATAAAGGGAATATCCGGACCACCCGCCAGAAACAAGATCTGAACGATCTTATGGTCAGTGAATTATACATTGCCGCTTCTTCTGATGGAGAAAGTAATTTCGAAATCAAAAAGAATCACCAATTGTTTCAGTCCAATTACCTGATGGGAGTGGGAGATTTCAAATCGGCTCTTCAAACATTGAAAGAGTTAAATGAACTATTTGAGAAGAATCCCCGGTTTTGGGCCAATCCTCCCATCTACTATGTATCTGTTCTGGAAGGAATATTGAATAGTCTGAGGTTTTATGGAAAATATGAAGAAATGGTTTACTACACAGAAAAACTAAAGACATTAGCCCGGTCTTCTTCCATGGAATTCAAAGTAAATGTTACTTGTCTTATTTTTCAATATGAACTGTTTCCTTGGCTGGACAGAGGCGATTATAAAAAATGCCGGGAGATAATGGAAGAATATAAAGACAGCCTGTATGAAAAAGAAAATTGGCTGAATCCGATCCGGAAAAGCGAATTATTTCTGTATACAGCCATTATTCATTTCGGACTAAGAAATTTCACTCAAGCCAAGAAAATAATAAATAATATTATGATCGATCGCAACATGGATTACCTGCCCATTATGCGTATGATAAGGTTAATAAGGTTAATTATATATTACGAAGCAGGAGATTTTGAACATGTACGATCCGAAACCCGTTCTATCAAAAGAGGATTAACCAATCAGAAAGAATTGTTTTTTCAGACCGAACATACTTTATTATGGTTCCTTAATAAAGAAAATTTACCGGTATTGAGAAAGGATAAGGAAGAATTGTGGAAGAAGATCTCTTTCAAAATAGAAAAGTGGTATAATGATAAGTTTGAAAGGCAAATACTACATCTTTTTGATTTTGTGGCATGGATAGAGGCTAAGATATTCAAGAAGCCGCTTTCCGGTGTTATGGAAAATTATTTCCTGGAAAGAATGGAAAAAAACAAAGAGAATTTTTGAGGATAGTGAGTGCATTAGCAAGCAGAGAAATTAAATATGATTATAAAGATACCTAAAATTGTAGTAATCGGGAGCTCCAATACGGATATGATAGTAAAAGCTCCCCGGTTGCCGGTTCCCGGAGAAACGATTCTCGGGGGAAGATTTTTAATGAATCCGGGAGGAAAGGGCGCCAATCAGGCCATTGCTGCAAAACGACTGGGGGGAAATGTTTCTTTTATAAGTAAAGTAGGAAACGATTTATTCGGCATGCAGGCGCAGGAAATTTACCGATCGGAAATGATCAATACCGATTTTGTATTTAAGGATAAAAATAATCCTTCCGGAGTAGCCCTTATTTCGATCGATTCCTTTGGGGAAAATTGCATCATCGTAGCAGCCGGGGCCAATATGTGTCTGTCACCGGAAGACATTGACAAAGCAGAACATTTAATACGGGAATGCGATGTCGTCTTAATGCAATTGGAAATCCCGTTGAGGACAGTAGAATATGCTGTGGATATGGCATACCGGTTCGGAAAGAAAATCATTCTTAATCCCGCCCCTGCCATTCCATTAAGCAATCATCTCCTTAAAAAATTATATGTTATTCTTCCGAATAAGATCGAAGCCCAAATGCTTTCGGGGTTAAAAGTAAAAAACGAAAAAAGCGCCTACAAAGCAGCTCAAATGATCAGCAGCAAAGGAGTGGAAAACGTAGTTATTACCTTGGGAAAAGAAGGCGCTTTTGTTAAAGAAGGAAACGAAAACATTATGATCCCGGCCAAAGAAGTCCAAACGATAGACACCACAGGCGCCGGCGATGTTTTTTGCGGCGCTGTCAGTGTATATTTGTCTGAAGGCAATTCATTAATCGACTCGGTAACATTTGCAAATAAAGCGGCCGCCATTGCCGTCACCCGCATAGGAGCACAAAGTGCAATTCCCTTACGACGGGAAGTTTCAATCGTTAAATAAGCACTTCCTTTCTTTATAATTTTTCACAGGCAATCAATTGTTCCCTTTTCAGTCATTCAGATTATTATACAAAAATTGAGTCAACCTCGTATACAAATGAGTCCGGGTCGCGGTGCCCGGTAAATTGTGATTCCTATTCGGATAAACCTGCATATCAAACTGTTTTCCGGCATCAATCAACGCATTGGTATAATACAACGAGTTTTGGAAATGAACATTATCGTCCGAAGTACCGTGTACCAACAGTAAGCGCCCTTGCAAATCACCGGCCAAGCGGAGAGGAGAACATTTCTCGTATCCGGTAAAATTTTCTTTCGGAGTGCGCATATACCTTTCAGTATAAACCGAATCGTAATATTTCCAATCGGTTACGGGAGCTACCGCAATTCCGGCCTTAAAGATTCCGTTTCCGCGGCTCATACACATCAATGTCATGGATCCTCCGTAACTCCATCCCCAAATGGCGATCCGGTCTTTATCCACGTACGGCTGAGAAGCCATGTAGCGAGCGCCGGCAATCTGATCGTCCGATTCCAACATGAGCAGATTCATATAAGTACATTTTCTGAATTCTTCTCCCCGGGCTCCCGTTCCCCGTCCATCGACACAAACGACAATATATCCGCGAGAAGCCATATACTCCTCCCATGCCACCGTAAACCGATCCAATACTTGTTGGGAACCGGGACCGCTGTATTGGGTCATCAAGACCGGATATCGGTTGGAAGACGAAAAATCTGTCGGTTTAATCATCCATCCGTTCAACTCGATTCCGGCTGCATTGGTAAAGGTAAAAAACTCCTTCCGGGGCAACTGTATCCCGGCCAAGGATGATTTCAAAGGTGCGTTATCTTCCAATACCACCAATTCTTTCCCTTTTACATCGTTGATAGTAATGCGATTAGGAATAGACAATGTAGTATAAGTATTGATAAAATAGTTAAAATTACGACTGAAATGCGCGCTGTTGATTCCTTCTCCGGAAGCCAGTTTAATTACATTTCCTTTTTCGTCTGTTTTGTACACCCCTCTTCTTAAGGGGCTTTCCGGAGCCGCCTGATAATATACGGTTTTGGAAGAAGGATCAAAACCGTAAAAATCGGTGACATCAAAATTGCCCGACGTCAGCTGCTTCTGAAGCACACCCGTAGAAGAATATAAGTACAAATGAGTGAATCCCGATTTTTCACTTGCATAGATAAAATGTTCCGGTGTAAAGGTGATGTATTTTAATAAATTGGAATTTATATAAGCTTTATTCTCTTCTTTTAATATTAACTTCGCCACTCCCGAACCCGGATTAACATAATACATACTGAATATATTTTGTTGACGATTCAAAGTCATGACCGCCAACCGGTCCGCATCGGAAGTATATTTAATCAAGGGAATATATCCGTCCGGATCCAACGGAACATTCATCTTTTTAATGTCTTTTGTCTCCACGCTGTATGTGTGACAACTCACCGTAGAATTCTTTTCTCCGGCTTTGGGATATTTAAATTGTTGATATCCGGGATATAACGAGCCGTCAAAAACCTGAAAACTGAATGAAGGCACTTCCGACTCGTCAAACTTAACAAAAGAGAGAAATTTATTATCCGCAGACCAAGACATCAGGTTGGTCACTTCAAATTCTTCTTCATATACCCAATCCGGAAGACCGTTTAAGATCTTTCCGATCTCACCGTCTTTAGTAACCTGCGACTCGGTATCATAATCGTATTTTTTCAACCAGATATTATTATCCCGGATAAAAGCGCACATTCTTCCATCCGGAGAGATGGTGGGATTCATCGCCTTTCCCGGAGTGTCGGAAAGCGGTTTCAGAAAATTTCTCCTTACATCGTAATCGTAGAGATTTGCTTTCCATGAACGACGATAAATATACTCTTTATCGGTCCAAACAACAATCCGGTGTCCGGTAGGGCTGATCAGATAGCCGTCGATAGACTCCAATTTTGTTTCCCGTACGGTCTTAACATCGAATAACGTTTCCACCGGCTGACCGGTCTTATATGCATATTTTACTATTTTAGTCCGGTCTTCACTCAGCATACTGTAATGTTCTCCATCCGGCAACGGAGATATCTCCCCGATACCTTTAGGAATAAACCTGCCGGAAGTAACGTCCGTAAGTTGAAGCGATTTATTTCCGGTTTGGGCAAAAGAAAAGTAAGAATAAAAAACAATAAACGAAAAGAATAAAGTCAAGCGTTTCATAAATAACATTTTAGAAAATACAAACTTACATTATTTATAACGAATCGCAAAACGATACGGATCGAATTAAAAAATCAATATTAAATAGAATGCGGAGAAAAAAGCAATTCCTTTTTAGGGGAGACTCTCCCCTGCATACAGGGGAGAAGCAAAACCGTATGCGGTGCTTCCGACAAACCGTATGCGGTGTCACTGACCAACCGTATGCGGTTTTGCTTTTCACCTGCATA
>DAIQOU010000037.1:0-17468 GCA_036787725.1 Bacteroidales bacterium | reverse complement strand
CCGCACCCGACCCGATTGTCACAAAAACCGAGCTTATTTTTTTAAAATAGCAAAACTTTATGCAACGACGTTTCCTTACATAAAACTTAAATCAACTAATCTTACCTAATCGTCCAATGCTTTTATTTCATCTTGAGAAAGGACACGATCATAAATTCTGTATTCATCCGCAACCCCTTTAAACCCTCCAAGAGTTACATCGGAAAACGATAACTTCCCTACTGTTAGAGATTGGTCTACTAAACCGTTAATGTAAGTCTTTAGTATTCCTTCTCCATAACTTAAAACAAGCCGGAATGTTTTCAATTTCTCCGGAGCATACCATTGTCCTCCGGTCCCTCTGTTTTGTTTCTTCCATCCGTCCGAATTTCCCAACACATTGCTGCTTGAATAAGTTTCGGTTCCGATCTTTATATAAGGTTTGGGAAGGTCTCCGGAAGTAAGCCCGTAAATAAGATTGCCTGCCTTTATTATCTGACCGTAATAATAACCGGTATCGATAGAAAGGGTCAAGGCAACCGTAAATGCATCAACACCCGGGAGGCGGGTGTTGAGTTTCGTTTCATGCGATATCTTGCCCGGAACTTCCTGCTTTAAGAGTCCTTTCTTAAGATCGATATTACCGGCCGGAAAGTTCATATTCGTATATATAGCCGTAGCATATCCTTGGGGACGGGAAGAGCTGACTATCCAATCATAATAATCACCAACCATCCAAGCCAACCGGAAGTGATTCTCCGTATTCGGAATCATAAAAGGACGCACATTGTTTTTGGGAGAATCGAATGTCACCTGCTCAACCGAAGCCAATTTTCCATCGGGTGTCACCTCAAATTTTTTCAATTCATAAACACGACCGTACTTACCTTCCACAGGTACCGAACCATATATTATATTCGGATTAAACTTATCGATTGCCATCCCTCCGCTATAACATTTTTCGAGTCGGGGAGTTTGATGAAAGTGTCCTCCCGCATGCGAAAGAAATGTTTTTTTCCATTCGTTTCCGGTCCACCTTACATGATAATATGCATGCGATTCTTTATCTTCGCTGATCCGTACCATCGCTATTACCGGGTTCTCTTCCTTATCCATGGCCACTTCCCAAAGCCAGTTACGAAAAGGCGAATCTTCAACTACCGCGTCGGGGAAATCGGTTTTATACGTTTCGGCAGCATCCACCTCATGCAACATGCCGGTTCCTACTGTAGCCAACTTATTGTTCTTTACATCTTTGAGTTCCCGGGTATTTATATCCAAGTAATTAAAGTAGATATAATTAACGGGCTGGTTATCGGGGTGAGTAGTAGTATACGCCATATAAATCTTGTCTTTTCCATTCGAACTGTACTTGGCATAAGGTCTTACTCCTCTCTGTCCCCCCTTCGATCGTACGATCTGATAAGGTCCCCAATCAAAAGCTACCCGATCATCCCGGTCCGGCATAGTGAGCCGAGCAATGGTAGGATGCCATCCGATTCCTCTCCAACAAAGATAAATATGATCCGGATCGTCCGATAAGATAAAAGGAGAAGGATAAGTCGTGTTATGTGTTGTTTCCAATCTCACTTCTTTCCCCAATGAAGTAATATCTCCCGGTTCTCGGGAAATACGATAGTAAAAACAAGCTTCATCCGTATGACGCGAATAAAAAATCATCACCCGTTCATCCGGAAGAATGAGGAAAGTCGGATTATTATGATCATCCGGCTGAAAATAAGAACGAATAAGTACTTCATTCGTCGTATTTTTTAAATGATTAATCTGCGTTGCCTTAATATTACCCCGATTATCGATATAACCGATATAAGTATGGTCGATCGTTCCGGTTTCATTCTTGTAACTGAGAGCGCGCGGGTCGGCAAACCAACACCAAGCTCCTTCTTCGGCAAGGAGATTCCTATCGGTTTGGGCCCACCCATAGAAAGACAGAGTAATACAAGCTATAAACAAAAAGAGTTTTTTATACATAAGAAATATATCACTTTAACTTTCAGACCATTGACAATCAATGTAAAACCTCTTCAAATTCATATATCCTTTTGTTTTCTTTCCAATATGTTTCCAACCGGTCCGCTTCTTCCGCTGTAATTTGAATCACTGCACCGTGTTTGGGCGAAACCGCATTGGTTATTTTCATCACACCTTCATTAAAATGGCCCAGGTTCGTGAATGTCTTAAAATCGGAGGTCTCGCAAAAACCGAAATTATGAGGTTTAATACTAAATATATCATACATCAATACCCACTTATCTTCCCCTATTCGTTTCCACATATTTGGAGCCTCGCAAGAACCGGGTTCAAAGTCTATCCAGTCCGGTTGATATTGATATCCGGCATGGATACTGTCCGAGAAAGCCATCTTTATACCGCCGGGATTTTCTTGTGCTACATAAGTCATGCAATACCTTCCATCCGGCATGGGAGTAATATCAGCATCCAGCACTTGGATATCGGGATTGGGATATTCAAATAATAAGCGCGGAGCGGTCGTTAACCGAGTAAAATCATCATCAGTATAAGAATAATAAAGTTTAGTACGCCCTTTCCCAAAACGCATGGTAAAATACAACATCATTTTCCGGGCTACCGGATCATAAGTGGTTTGAGGAGCCCAAGCGCACCCTATTGTATCAAGTTCCGGAAACGTTTCGTTGATACGCACCTTACTACAGGTCCAATTGATCAGATCATTCGACTTCATCAATACAAAACCGCGATTATTTCCCCAATCAAATTTTTTCCCATCCCGCTCCCATTCGGTTGTTCGATAGCCTTTCTGCTTTCCAAAGATATGCAAATCGGTCATTGCCAGGTAAAATGCCCCATCCGGTCCCCGATAGATATGCGGATCACGGATTCCTTTCTGATCCGCAATGGTATCGCCTGCCAGGACGGGTTGTCCTTCATTGACAGCCGTAAAAGTATAACCGTCACGACTTACAGCCATAAAAAGACTGTGAGTCGGATCACTGAAATAGGTAAACAGATAGGCTTTCATATCCTTTTCCGTCGATACCGATTGACTTTTCACGCTATCCGATAAAATGATAACAAACAAAAACAAAATACATATTTTCTTCATACTTATTACTTTTAGAAATCAATAATAAACGGGACGAAAGGTAAATAATATTTATCGCAAGCAAGAGGACAAATAGATCAAAATGGGATAAAAAGGATTCATTTCCCACAAAAAACTCCTTTCTGTGAGGATAAGTGTCAACGGACAGGGAAAGGAAGGACGTATTTTTCACTTATAAACGGAGAGAGCGGGCGGGGCGGTAAAAAGAGTAAAGCCTAAATTTGTATTATTTCTTAAAGATTCCTACTTTTAATCCGGTTCCGAAGGAATCGGCACCGGATTAACACTTATAAAAAACAATGATACATAAAGTTACGGCAGACGATGACTTCCGATTATTGGCTTCGCTTCTTAACCGGTCTTTTTTAACTGTTGCCGAAGAATTTAGTTTGACGAAAGAGAATTGTCCGACTAATAATGGATTTATTTCGACGCAGGAATTAAAAGCTCAATTAACCGAAAATCGTGAATTTTATTATAAAGAAGAGAAGGGCGTTGAGGCCGGCTTTATAGCCATCGAACGGTCGCAAAGAAATCCGGCTGTCTTTTACATCGAGAAAGTAGCTGTTCTCCCCGAATTCAGACATCAAGGAACAGGTAAGGAATTAATGGATTTCGCTACGAATCGAATTTTAGAGCTTCAAGGAAAAGCAATCTCGATAGGCATAATCAACAGCAATACCGGATTAAAAGAATGGTATGAAAAACAAGGATTTACTGTATGCGAAATAAAATCGTACGCTCATCTGCCTTTTGAAGTATGCCTCATGGAAAAACAACTGAATTCCGACTTCCCGGCAGCATCCAAACGAGCGGAAACCCGTATGGATTCATCTGAAAATAATAGTAACTTATGAACGTGAACAAGTACGTCCTTGTCTTAATATATTTTTAATCAAACTAATATCCGATAGAATGAACAAACCGTTTTTATCTCTTCTTTTTTTTATCTGTTTCATCCCCCTCTCTGCCGGCGTTCCCCATAAATGCCAATTGGTCGATCTTTTCATCGGTACGGCCGGCGACAACGGGCAAGTAGATCCGGCAGCTTGCATTCCCTACGGCATGGTAAGAGTTTGTCCGGATATGGATCCCCGAAGCCATACCGGTTATGATTATGAAATCAATAAGATATCCGGTTTCACGGTCAACCGCATTTCGGGTATCGGTTGCAGTGGAGCAGGAGGCAATTTACGGTTAAAACCCGTATTGAAAGAAATAAAACCCAACATCCTCAAGTCTACCGAAAAAGCTTCACCCGGTTATTATACCGTTACGTTAGAAAACGGAGTTAAAGTAGAATTAACCGCCACCAATAACATAGCAGTCGAACGTTTTCATTATCCGGAAGGAGCAGAAGCCGTTCTGACCTTGGACCTGACAGCCGGTTTTGAAAAAGTAAGGGAATGTTCCTATAAACTTATTTCGGAGAATGAAATTGAAGGTTTTATAAGAACCGGAAATACTTGCAACCACGGAGAATATACACTCTATTTTCACATGCTTACCAATAAAAAGTTCACTGTATTATCTCAATCGGAGGAAATACCGGAAATAAAGTTCGACAATACGGATTTGCAGCCCGTAGAGGTGCGCTTGGCCCTCTCTCCCATCAATACAGAAACAGCCGGCTCTCACAATCGTTTAATTTCCTCTTCTTCTTTCGAGGATATACACCGGGAAGCAGAAAAAAAGTGGGAAAATATTTTGTCCCGAATCATTATAAAAGGAGCTTCCGAAGAAGAGGAAAAGCTTTTTTACACCTGCCTTTACCGGATTTTCCTCAGTCCGGCCGATGTTACTTCTTTCGACCGTAACTACCGGGCAACCGACGGATCCATTCAAAAGGCTCCTGATTTCACCTATTACAGTTCTTGGTCCATGTGGGATTCCTACCGAACCAAATTCCCGATGATCACGTTAGTAGATCCTTCTGCGATGAAAGATATTTGCACTTCGCTTTGCAAATTGTTTATTTACGGCAAAAAAGATTGGGCTACGGATCACGAATCAACACCTACCGTCCGGACAGAACATTCCTTGGCAGTTCTCTTGGATGCCTACAGCAAGGGCATTCCTTTTGATCCGGAAGAAGCTTATGAGGGTTTTAAGAAAGAGATACAAACGCTGCAAACCCAACGTCCCGATCAGGCATTCGAGACCTGTATCGATCTTTGGAGTATGAGTCGGATGGCTACTCTCTTAGGACATACAACCGATGCCAAAGCATATGCAGGTCAAGCCCGGGAACTCTTTCTAACCACTTGGGAAAAGGACTTTCAAAACATAGACGATTCTTTTTTGAAAATGCGTAACAACGGACTGTATCAAGGCACCCGTTGGCAATACCGTTGGGGAGTGCCTCAATACCTTTCCCTCATGTCCGAAACATCCGGAGGGGACAACCTATTGACGGAACAACTGGATTATTATTATGCACATCATTTGAACAATCAAACCAATGAACCGGGATTGCACATTCCTTATCTGTACAACCGACTGGGAGAACCTTATAAATGCCAGCAAACCGTCCGGAAAATCCTTACGGAAGAAATGACCCACCTGTATGGAGGAAATGCCGAATACCCCGAACCGGTTGTCGGAAAAGTATTTACTACCGCCCCCCGCGGTTTTCTTCCGGAAATGGATGAAGACGACGGAACCATGTGCGCTTATTATGTGTTTGGAACGATAGGACTTTACCCCCTTATTGTGGGAGAACCTTGGTATGAAATCACATCCCCCTTGTATAACGAAACCATTCTTACATTGGAAAATAATAAAAAATTAACGATCAAAACACAAGGACGAACATCGCCGCAAGATCCGATAAAAAACATTACATTCAACGGAAATATAATAAGTAATTTCCGAATTAATCACCATGAATTGATAACGGGTGGTACACTGTTGATTGAATATTGACAAATAAGCAGACGGAAGAGAAGCTGTAAGCGGTTCATCATACTTTTGAACAATTTATTCTTTTGAGGGTTCTATTATATAGATAATTAAAATTGTATTATTATGGATCGACATCACTCGGCTTCTCCGGGACATTCACATGATCACAGTCACCTGCAAGGCACCAAATTACTGGCTGTTACTTTATTGAATTTATTGATCACCGTTGCGGAGATCATTGGAGGAATACTATCCAACAGTCTTTCTCTCTTATCGGATGCCATTCATAACCTGGGAGACACCCTGGCTCTATTCATTGCTTTCATAGCAAATAAAATAGGAAACAAAAAAGCGGATAAAAAAAGGACGTTCGGATATAAACGAATCGAAATCCTGGCTGCTTTTTTTAATGCATTGGTATTAATCGGGATATGTGTCTTTTTACTTAAAGAAGCCTATGAACGATTTATGGATCCTCAGCCCATCAAAGGTCAATTAATGTTGATCGTGGCCGTCATCGGACTTATCGTCAATTGGATCTCGGTATTGATCTTACAAAAGAACAAAAAAGAAAACATCAATATAAAGGCAGCTTATTTACACCTATTGGGAGATACCCTTTCTTCCGTAGCCGTCATTGTGGGAGGGTTAGCCATCTGGCTCTTTAACGTGGTATGGGTCGATCCGTTAATCACGGTATTGGTCAGTTTATATATTATATATCATACATGGGGTATACTAAAAGAATCGATCGACATACTCATGCAATCCGTTCCCGAAGACATTGATATCGAGAAAATAGAAAGAGAATTGGAAACGGTTCCCGAAGTAAAGGATGCCCATCATATCCATATATGGAAACTAAATGACGATCAACTTTATTTTGAATCTCATATCAACATAAAAGAAAACCTCGATATCCGCAGAATAAACGAAGTGAGAGAGAAAATAGAACTCATTCTCCGAAAGCGATTCGGCATAAGCCATACTACCCTGCAATTTGAATATTTATCTCCCGGTGATACTCGAACTTGTTGTTTCGATCATCAACATTAAAAAACAACCCCGAAGAAGCGGAGGAAGATAAAATCAAACAGAAAGCATAGAGAGCCACCAAATCCTTGGGATCTAATCGCTCTCTTAACCGGGAAATACCCCGATGGATCAGATTACGAATGGATTGATAATTCATATTCATTAACCGACAAATATTATCGTAATCCAACTCTTCGATATAATAAAGATAAATAGCTTCTTTCTGTCGATTGGTGAGGCAGGATAAGGCTTTATTAATCAATTCTTTCATATAAGTCGTCTCCTCATCCTCCAAGATATTTCGGTCAGTCGAGCCGGAAGAAGGAATGGAAAAAGTCATATCTTCAAAAGAAAATTCTTTATTCTTCGACAGTTCACGGATCAATTCATTTTTTAATGAACGTAACAAGTAAAATTTCACGTCCCGGATAAAAGAAATATCCCCCTTTTCATATAACCGGACAAATACATCATGCATACAGTCCTTTATAAGTTCTTTATCATCCGTAAACTTACATCCGTAAGAATACAATGAATCGGCATACTCTTCATAAATCGATTTAAGGTTACTCTTGTATTGCATCATGAGGTTGTTGAGAATACAGGTCTAAGATAATGTTTTTTTCTCTCATTTCAGGTAGAACACTCAGCTTTTTCACTCTTCCTTTTTCCACTATACATTCTATTATTGTTTTATCGGGAGCATGCAATTTAAAATGAACGTCCCGGTCTTTGGGCCATGCGGGAAGTAAATAGATTTTATCTCCGTCGGTTTGCATCAACATCTCCTGTAAAGCGATCATCCCGCTGCCTCCCCAATTATGATCGGGAGTCCAATCATATCCGGGTCCCCAAAAAGCGGGGAATCGATGATTTCCCGATTCCATCTTTTTCACCAACAGTTCCCATGCTTCCGATGCCAATCCCAACCGTGCCGCCCAGATTACATCTTGTTTCCATCCGACATGGCTCCTGAACCGGATGACATCCGGATCGTATTTCCACGTATTGACAGCTATTTCAAGTCCCGGTTTACCCCAGCCGTATATTCCCCAAGGAAAAACAGGATACAATTGCGGGGTTTCCACATTGTTGATACGTTCCCACAGCCAAGCCGGCGCAATCGTTGTTTTCCCCTCGATTTCCCGAGTACGGATGGAAGGAATACGTTTTTGGTATTCGGAAAAATAAGTTCTCCGGTCTCCCGATAAATAATGACCGGGTAAGTCCAACAACCGGGAGCATACCGTTTCCAATGCGGCAATCGTAGAAGTTGCATTGGTAGCCATTTTATAGGTTTCACATGCCGATCCCGGATAAAGGATCAATTTCCCCTCTCCATCCAATGTTTTCCTTCCCCGGCGGGAAGCAAGGTGTTGATAATGTTCATCGAAGAAACGCAATGTACTTTCTATGAAAGGTAAATAGATCGCTATGTCCTTACCGGTATACCGGTAACTTTCCAATATCATGAAACAAAACTCCAATGCCGTATCCCACTGATACTCCAACCATGCATTGTACTCCATTCCTTTATCATACCCGGGAGGACGTTTCCAACCGTATTCGCTCGGATTGGGCAAACCGAAATTCTCCATTTGTTCGGTAAAACAAGCGCCCTCATGCCCCCAATATACACGGCTTCTCCATTCGGCTGTCGGCAATAATCGTCTGTAAAACTCAAATTGAGGCTTCATTAAATCGATATCTCCGCTTTTCAACATCGGAAAATAAACTAAGCGTTGATTCTGAGCCGTATGCGTTCCTCCCCCCCACTTTCGAAAATCCGGAGTGAAACGATAAGCTGTATCGACATACAGAGGATCGAACGTAAAAAGCCCCCCATTGAATTTGGTCGGATATTCTCCGATCGCATTACAAGCCAACATATAACGAAAGAGCTGATAATTTCGGGCAATTTCAAATCCTTTACTTTCTTTGTTACCAAAATCAATATGAATAAAGCTGCGGTTCCAAAAGCTACTCCACCACTCTTTGGAAGCCTTTTTGTCCACTGCTTTTACGGGAATACCGCTCTTCCATTCTTCTACACTTTCCGTTTGAGCGGTATACAATCGCAGTTCCACATTGCACTTCTTTACGGGATGGTCGCTTTCCAACTTCCAGGCTTTAAAATCCGTATCTGCATACTTTCCCGATGTGGTTCCTGCCGCTTTTAATCCTTCACCCTCCAGCGTCCCTCCAAATGTCAGATTCTTTAACGGATTAAAAAGCATTGATTGAATCGAGTCCAACCCTTGTTGCTCAACGGTTTTATCAAAAACGGTAATCAAATCATTGCGATGATAGAATAATACCTTATTATTCTCAAAATAAACGCTGTCTTTTTTCGTCTTCAAGCCGGAAGGAGCCGCCCATTTATAGGAATTCTGATTACTTTCTTGTTTTCTCAACAATCGATCTTCATAACGCCAGTTTTCATAAAACACTTCTGTCTTTAATTTCTTGTTATTTTCGATCTCTATTCGTACTACGGGGCAAGTTACATCCGCCCAAATCAACACCTCCGAAGTTACTCCGCTGTTCTCTCCTTTTAATACGACACAACCTTCTCCCAATTTCAATTCCTGACGAAAATATCCCCCGTCAAACGGATTGGGAGTCAATCTGATGCGGATACGCCCTAATTTCAATAAAGCATTATGTTCATCAAATGTACCGCTGCGAGAAAAATAGAATAGAATATCTCCGTTTTCCGACCAGACGTTTAATCCCACATCTCCTCCTCCGCAAGGCATACTCTCACTCGAATTCACACTCGGCGTATTCCATACAACGTTATAATCGCTTATCCGTTGAGCGGATAAAGATCCGGCAACATATAACAATACCAGTAATATAAAGTATGCTTTATTCATCCCAATCATCTGTTCTGAAAGAAGAAACGGGAAGACCTTCCGTACCGAACAGATCACCCGCTATAAAATCCTTAAATCCATAACGAACCGCCACCGGCTGCGGTACCTTTTCCGAAAAAACCTCTACCTTACTTCTGTTAATAACGGCTTCCGCCGGGTAGAATACACGATCTTTTCCGGCAACCTCAAACAACCCGAGTTTTTTCCCGAAAGAAGTGAGCCACATGGGTGCATTATCAAAAGAAAGAACGGCTTTATTCCCGGTTATTTGCATTTCCTTAAAAACGGGACTTTCCGATACAATCCCTTTTATATCGTATGTTTTCTCCAATGCCAATAAAGCCAACCGCTCACCGGGAATACTCTTATCGGCCGGATGAATGCAAAATTCATCTCCTGCATCCGATAAAACGGCCATTCCCGACCGGGGAATGAGAGCTAACGATCGATATTGTGCTTCTCTTAAGAAAGCAGAATTAAACTTTCCTCCTTGTTTCTCGGGAGGTGAAATAAGCTTATAATCATATGGCGCTATCTGACAATAATAGAACGGAAAATCTCCCTGATTCCACAAGGATCTCCATCCTTTAACCATAGTGGAAAACAACAAAGGATACCGGTCCGGCTTTTCATAGTTAGACTCTCCCTGATACCAGATACACCCTTTAATCGTATATCCGGCAATCGGCCGGATCATCCCGTTATACAGTACGGTCGGCGTACGATTCGGCACTTTGATGCTGTCATTATTCACCGGGATCGGATCTGTCGGAAACGCCGATAACATCTCTTTACTCATCCACGATTCAATGGGGGATCCTCCCCACGCAGAAAGGATCAATCCAACGGGAACATCCAATATTTCGTTTAATAATTTCCCGTAGAAATAAGCTGTAGCGCTGAAATCCCGCACTGTTTCGGGAACAGCTTCCTGCCAATTACCGACTATATCTTCTTCGGGAGACACCGAGGCATTGCGCTTTACGGTTATAAATCGGATATTTTTATTCTTAGACCTGACAATGGCATCCAATCCTTCGGCAACAGGCTGATTCTTATATCCTTTCATCGGCATCTCCATATTGGACTGACCGGAACACAGCCACACCTCTCCTATCTGTACATTATTAATTCGAACTTCTTCCTCTCCGGCAACAATCAACACCTGATGAACGGTATAACCGGCCTCGGGAGTCGATATCTTCACAGACCATTTTCCCTCTGCATCGGCTCGTACGGAATAAGGATTCGAATCCCAAGAAACGGTAATTGTTACCTGCTCATTTCTTTCGCATTGTCCCCACAAATTAATTCGGTCTTGTTGTTGCAACACCATATTATCGCCAAAAACGGCAGGCAACTTCAATCCGGCTTGCACTATTCCGACAAACATACCGGCAATGATAAAACAGATTATCCTTCTCATCTTTCTATATATGATTAACATACTACTCTTCTCTTCCGACCAACTTCACGGGTCCTATTAATCCGCTCTTGACTAAATCTTTCTCTGCAAGTCGATAAGGAGCATTGGTCCGAGTACCGGAATCGGATTCTTCCTTTCCGGAAATTTTATCGCCCATGATACGATTGGCCCATGTATTGGCTACGGTTATCTCCAATGTATTTTTTCCCTTTTTAAGTGCATCCGTTACTTCTATCCGATAAGGAGCTACCCAAGCGATCCCGCAAACGATTCCGTTTAACTTTATTTCGGCCAAATCAGATAGCTCGCCTAAATCCAGGAAATAACGATTCGTCTTTTTATCGGGTTTCAGCTGAAATTCATTCCGGTATACAGCCGTTCCCGAATAATACCGGATCCGTTCATCCGAATGCTTACTCCAATCGGTTAAACGATCAAATACAACGAGTTCTTCCGGTCCCCGGCTCTCGGGATCAAAATGAACTTTCCATGGAGTCTCTATATTTAATATCTCTTTATAAAAAAAATGATTAACGCCCCGGTTACTCCCTCTTTCTTCTGTCATTTCTTCAAAAACCACAAAAACCGACTCTTGCGGCTCCAACACCATCGGCAAATTCGTGCGACCCTCCGCATTACTCCACCGGTTTGCCTTACCGATTTCTCCGGTAACGGGATTCCACAGTTCCGGTACCCGCCCGCTCACTCGAAAAGAAGCCTCTACGATTCTTTGTTCCGAAGATTGATTGGAAATAAGATAAATATCCCCATTATCCCCTCGACGATGAGTATACGCTATATTTTCTGCATACTTTCCTTTTTCCCATACTGTAAAATCACGTTCGATTCCCAAGTTATCAAACGTTTCCTCCCGGTAAGGCAATCGAACGGCTTTTCCTTTTCCCATCGGGAAAACGTTCCGTTCGGACGTATTAAACTCCGAAACATTTGCTGACAAACGACCCAATTCATTGTCTTGTCCCGGATAATCTTTAAAGCCCGGCACCTTCTCGGGAAGCCCGGAAAGTAACACGGTAGCCCCATCGTTGATCAACTCCTTTACTTTCTTAACCACTTCCAATGACATGTATTCCGGATTCGGTTGCATCGCATGCTTCCCGGGAATAATCAAAGCGGCGTAACTCATTCCTCCGGGAAGCACGATGCGCCCATTTTTCACTTCTGCCAAACGCAACAACGCGTCGGCATTAAAACTATCATAAGCATACCCCCGCAATGCATTGATCCAATCCGAAGCGCCGGTAATATTGGCACTATGGGTTACTCCGACCGGCATTACGCGTGTAGGTTCCCCTTCATTCCGCATTCGTTTTTGTTCCGTATTGACTTTTTCTTCCCCAAAAATTCCCGGGAGAAAGGGTAACAGCCGATCCGGCAAAACAGCCCTGCGAGGGAATTCTTCACCCGTAAAAACAGCAATATCAGCCACCGGTTTGCCGTATTGAAGCAACGCCTGACATCGTTGAGCATATTCTACCCAAGCTCGACCCAATTCCCACCAAGTCTGATCTCGTTGAAAGTATAATCCGATCCCATCCAACGTCATGCCCGGCTTACGATCAAGCCACGGATTATGTACGTACACGTGATAACTCAATCGATTAAATCCAAGTGCATAATGACGATCCTGCAACGACCTAAGCATTGCCGGATGTTCATTCCACATGGTTCTCAATTGGGTAAAAGATTCTGCCTGTACGATATTTTTTCCGTAGATCCTTGCTCCCGAAACAGCATCCAATACATCGTTCATTTTATCATGTGTCGGACTTTGAAGCCAGTATTCACCCATGGGAATATCTGCCTGTTGAAAATGCAACATCCCGTCGCTCAACATAGTGGGAGAAACACACTCCGCACTGAATTCACATCCGTTTGCTACTGCATTCTTTCTCAATAGCGTATAAAATACATCATTTACCAATTCGGCAATGGTTTTCCGAACATCATATAAAATCCGTTCCGAAACCTCAGAACTCTCCATCGCATATCCGGCCATTACAGGCAGATAAGGATAAATATCGTATCCCCTGCGTTTCTTAAATTCTTCCCGGAACAAGGGCGACCAATTTTGGCTTCCGCATTCCCAACTGTCCACATGCAATACCTTTATTACTTTAGCAGCCAACTCTTTCCCTGCAACTTCCGTTGCTTTCCCAAACCACGAGTCAAATTGCAGTTGAATCGCTTCGGGATTAAACTTATCACACTCCAAGCCGGCTCCTTTCCCTCCCGTTGCATTGGTATGTCCGGTAGAAGTATGTCCCATACGCAAGATGACCCACTCTCCTGCCGGAGCCTTCCAGTTCAATTCGCCTCTCTCATTCATATGAGAAGAAAGATCTATTAACTGCTCGGGATCAATACATAATGCCGGCGATATCTGTTCTTCGGATGTACGGGGGCTGACCCGCCACATACTTCCGTTTTTTCCTTCATATTGATGGATGCGTGCTTCGGAAGACAACCAAATCCCTTTTATTTTCAACGATTGTTTCCATTTGGCGGCATCCAGGTCCTCGGCACCGGGTTCTGTTCCCGACTTATCGTAATAAAAACGGAAATAGCGGGCTGTAGTCTCCGGAATAGAATGAGTCATCGGCACTCCGGTTTCCTGCCATCCCTGGCGGGGAGGTTCCAACCGGACTATTTCCCGAAAACGGACCCCGTCCTCACTCACTTGTACTGTTAGTCGCTGTGCTTGAAAATTGTTCCCGGAAGGTCTGACTCGCAAGGTTCTGCACGTAAAAGGTTGATCAAACTTGTACTGAATCCAGCAAGGCGATTCGCTCCGAAAGGTTACATCATTTCCTTGCTCTGCCAAAAAGGCGGCCTCCGTATCCGGAAGACTCGTGGTTACTTCCGGACGGATCCGATCCGTAGTAATACCTTCTCCTTCGGGAGCGGGAAAAGCAAACAATGCAATATCTTTATAATATCCCTTATAACTCTCCGGTGGAGCGGGTTTCTCCGTAACGTTTTTTCCTCCCGACACCCGTGTACTGTTCCACACTACTTTCTGCATAGATAATTCGGGGGTGATCCAAGGACCGCCGGCCAAGGCAAACCCGTCGCAAATATGAAACCCTATTTTTAATCCTACCCGATCGGCTTCTTCCAAGGCAAAACGTACCATTTCCCACCACTCGGGACTCAACTGCTCAACCGAAGGATTGATGAACGGTTGTTCCGGAACCCCTTTGATGGGCATCAAATAAGCCCCGGCTAACCCGACTCGCTTCATCGCCTCGATATCGGCTGTAATTCCCTCTTTCGAAACAGCCCCATACATCCAATACCAAAATGTCCACGATTTACTCTCTTCCGGAGGAGATGTCCACAAACGACGTAACTCTCCGGTCTCTGCCCGGCCGAGTCGACCGATCATTATACATACTGCTAACACAAGACAAAATCGAAAAAAACAGAATCTCATAGGTTTATATTCAATAAATATTATTTGTTACATCCTCGGGTTTCGCTTGCGCTGCACATGCGGTTATGCATGATTTCGTCCCTATCGGGACTTAATTCGGTCACTCCCTGTTACATTCGCGCCTTCGCGCTTTCCTCCCTTCGCGCCTTTTCCCTTTCGCGCTTCCCGGCCTGACCGTCGGAGATGGGGTAGGGAGCTTTCTCAGTCCGCAAGTTTCGCTTGCGCTGCACATGCGGTTATGCATGATTTCGTCCCTATCGGGACTTAATTCGGTCACTCCCTGTTACATTCGCGCCTTCGCGCTTTCCTCCCTTCGCGCCTTCACTCTCCGTTGGCGGTTTCCGGCACCTTTGAAACCGGGCCGCCGTTAAAAAATCCCCGGATATTATCAGCCACTTCCTGCTGCATATCATTCCGGCTTTCATCGGTTTTAGTCCCGGCATGCGGAAGCAACACCACATTATCCAACTCAAAAAAGCCGGGATTAATACGCGGTTCGTTCTCATAAACATCCAATCCGGCTCCTCTTATTCTTTTCTCTCTCAATGCTTTTAACAATGCCCGGTCATCAATAAGATTCCCTCGTGCCGTATTCACCAAAATAGCAGAAGATTTCATTTTGCTTATCGCTTCTTCATCAATAATATGGTAAGTCTCCGAAGTGGCAGGAGCATGCAATGTTAAGAAGTCCGACTGAGAAAATAATTCTTCCGTTTCGACATACCGGGCATTAAACAATCGATCGGCTTCGGGATCCCGTTTTCGATTGTGATACAGAATATTCATTCCGGATGCGACCGCCCGACGTGCGACCGCCCGGCCAATTCTTCCCATACCGAGAACGCCCAATGTCTTCCCGTATACCATCGTTCCCAAATCATCGTATAACTTCCAGCTCATTCCTTCGGGAGTCCGCAACCTGCGATCATAATACACCAATAAACGGGAGGCAGCCAACAACAATCCGAAGCAAAGTTCGGCAGTCGGTTCCAATACAGAGCGGGGAGTATTCGCCACTACCACTCCTTTTTTCCCGGCATATGCCGCATCGATATTATCATAACCGACTCCAAAATTGGCAATCAACTTTAACTTTTTCCCTCGATCGATCATTTCTTTATCGATCTTAGCATTAAAATTGGGAACCAGTACATCATATTCCGGAATCAGTTCCAATAACTCTTCCCGATTAAAATACTCTTTCTCCGGATAAGTAACATCAAACTCTTCTTCCAATGACTTAAATGCATCTCTGCGAAAATTGTATCCGAATAAAATTTTCTTCTTCATATCCTTTTTTATTTTTTTATTATGTTCATAATGGAATTTTTCTCAGTAGCAAGAATAATATAATGTACATATAGGGGAATCATTCACCTGCATAGAGGGGAGGTATTCACCTGCATAGAGGGGAGACACTCCCCTGCATACAGGTGAATTGTTCACCTGCGTACAGGTGAGACATTCCCCTAAATTATTCTTGTGACAAACGCAGAACAACCATTACAAAAACAAAAAATACGTCCATCATTTCTTTATAAAACTTAATTCACGGAAGATAAACAAATAATTCTATGATCAAGTTGTTTGATATTATTTACTTTTAAAATTCAAGAAAATACTTCCCCGGTGAATACCGCTTACCCAATGAGGTTGAGAAGAAGGACCTATCAAATCCGTGGTATTTACCTTATTTCTGACGGGCGGAATAACTTGCAATACAGCAATACCGGTTTCAGGGAATGTATATAACAAAACATCCCTGCCGTCGCGCGGAGTAAATACTCCCAAATAGTTATCCGGGCCATTGTTTGCCAAGCCTATCTCACCTTCTTCCGTACGCAACGAAAGTTGTTTCCAATTATTAAAATATCCTTTGAATTCGGGATACAAAAAAGATTCTCCCGGAATCGGATCATTATACTCATTTTCCCACCGACCGAAATTAGTCCCGTGCAAACGGTTCTGCCATACGCGGTAAGGTCCGTCACCTATCCATTGCTTTGAAAGCACTTTATTTTCCGGATAATCAAATTTAATTCCCATCAATTCCACTACGCCATCATAACGATAAGCATAATCCAACCGGATCGTTCCGTCCGCGAAAATCACCCAATATGCTTGACTCATATTCCCGAAATAATCCGCCCGAACTATAATACTGTCTTCCGATATACTCCAATCAAAATGCGTTAACTTATTCTCTCCCGAAATATCCTTGTAAACCCGTTCTTTGCTTCGGGCTTCCTTATCATCATGATTATAAAATACATCCATAGACCGATCGCCGCGACGAAAAGCCGTAAAACGGGGACCTTGGCCAAAAGAGATTGGTTTGTTATTTTCCTTTACCTCACTCAATTCTCCCGTCTTTTTATCGAATACCAATAAAACAGATCCGGTTGTTACCAACAATTCGTCACCTTCCTCACGAGCAGACAATACGCCTTTTTCTTTTGCAAACGAATAATACGCCCGTACCGGTTTCCAATTCCAATCCCACGTCCAAATCTCTTCCTTATCGGGATTATATGCAGTAATATACAAGACATCGGCATCTCTCCAATCGGAAGGCAGACTCACCTTGAACGTTCCCGATTCGTGCGGTTTGACATCCGGACCTTTCAGTTCACCCGTTTTCAATATCTTTTCATCATCACTCAATGATTTAAGCGTCCAAAC
>DAIQOU010000403.1:0-4706 GCA_036787725.1 Bacteroidales bacterium | reverse complement strand
ATATAGATTTATAAAATAAAATTTAATCATCCATTTTAATTTCATATGTTAAAAGACATAAGAAATATTTTCAACAACTATTCATTCAAATAAAAACAATAATTTATATTTGTTTCGTTATTATAATTAACAAAAATTCCCTTTTACAAAAAAACATTATTGTATTTGTAACTTCAATAGATAAAAAATAAACCAGTTGAAAAATAAATATCAATTCAACTAAAAAGAATAACTGTTTATCAACTCTTTTTCAATAAAATAATTAACATATTATACCTATAAATAAACAAACAGAAAACAAATGGAACCTTACAAAAACAGTAAAGAAGAAATTTTGCATCGAATGTACCGGAATGCAGCTTCTATATGGGGAGTAAACAGCATCGAAGACTTGGATCCGGTTGTTCGGTTATTGATTGAATCGTTTGCAAGCGAAATGTCCGGTGTCAGAAATACCGTAACCGAAATAAGGATACGATTACTGGAACAATTGGCTGAAACACTCACTCCGGATACGTTAATTGCAGCTCGGCCTGCCGGTTCGGTGATGCAAGCTTTTCCGATAGAACCGGAAGCTTTTATCGACACCCAAACAGTCTTTTATACCGAACGCGTCACGCCCGCCGCACAAAAATACGGAATGAAAATGTTAACTTTTTGTCCCGCAAGCCGGTCTCGCTTAGTACGAGGAGCTGTAAAATACCTGATTTGCGAACGCATTTTTTATCGCATGGAATCGGATGGCAGTAAAATACCGATTGCCCGGACCGACTCTCTTTCCGAAACATTTAACCGTACTTTATGGATCGGTTTGGAAATGGATGAGGAGATCAAAACGACGGAAGGACTGTCATTCTATTTTGATTTTCGAAAAAAAGAGAACAAACATGAACTGACCTCTCTGCTTTCGTATTCCCAATGGAGTATAGATAACGTTCCGTTGAAAATAAAAACCGGGATGGAAGAATTAAAAGAAAAGAAAGAACCGGGAATACCTCATCTTTTTTATAATTACAATGTAGTTCATTCAAACACGGATGATATACTTCGGTATTATCGAAAACACTTTTTAACCATAAAAACGGATCTTTATTTTTCGATCCTGCGGAAATTATCCGTACCGCACGAGTGGAAAGAAATCTTTCCGGAAGGAGAAAACCGTCCGCAACCTCTCTATTGGATTAAAGTGATTCTGCCTCCTAATTTTACACCGGAAGATATTCATGACATTTTTGTGGGAATCAATGCTTTCCCGGTAGTAAACAGTATGTTGTATTCCCGGTTATTCAGAAATAACGACAGTATGAATAACATCATTACATTACCTGTAAAGCCGGGAGAATATTTTTTATCCGTCGATTCGGTACACGACTCTTACGGAAGAAACTATTATTCTTTGCCATACAGTTCGGAAGGATTTAAAGAAAGTGGAACTTACACCGTCAAACGAGGCGGCTTGGAACGTTTTGATACTCGATCAGCTGCTGATCTGATCAGCCATCTGACCGATCTGTTCCGAAGTGAAGCCGCCACCTTCATGGCCTTGCAAGCCGACAGCCTGCGCCATGTAATCAACGACATGGGATCGCTGATCAATATTGTAAAATACAAAATGGAAAACAATATTGCCCAATTAAAAGAAGTTCCCACTTATTTGCTGTTGGATGGTTTTCGGGAAAACCGCGACAATACGATCTATACAGACTACCGGGTCACCAATTGCGAAGCAGCCAACGGCATTCGTAGCGGGACCCCTTTCAAAACAATGAAATCATTGGATGTAAAGCCCAATTCCGCTGTATTGTTATGCCCTTCTTTCGGAGGGAAAGCCATTCCGGATGCAGCAGGAAGAGTGAATGCATACAAATTCGCCCTCACTTCCCGTGATCGGTTGTATACCGATCACGACATAGAAAACTTCCTCCGATACGAGCTGGGAGAGAAATTAAAGTCGGTAGAAATCAAAAAAGGAATTATGTGCAGTCCCCGAATGAAAGAAGGCCTGATAAGAACCATCGATGCACATATCATGTTGGCAGACCGGTTTGCTCACTTGAAAGAAGATAAAGCATTTAGCGATGAATTAAAAGCCCAACTCGAACAACGTTCTCCGGATTCGTTCAACTACCGGGTTATTTTTGATAATTAATAATTAAATGTAATTCCTTATCTTATGGAAAACTTAAAATCAATGGAAGAAAATAAAAAGATTGCTGTGAAAGCAATTATTTCCTTAGCCGGACAAAATATCGAGTATGTTCGCCTGGAAGTAAACCAATGCTATTTTGATCACAGCACCTTCCGGTTGACGGTAGACGATACCGAACTGGAAGAAAAATTCTTTCAAGGCCCGGAAAAGATACTGTCTCTGATCAGCGAAAAAATGATCGCAGACATACAGCATGGAGACGACCGGGCTTCGGCTCATACGTTTGTCGGAATCGTTACGGATGTCCAAATGGAAGCTCGAGACGGAGTACATGGTTTGGTACACTTTTCGGGTTCTTCTCCCGACATCCTTCTGGAGCGGGGAAAAATGACGGAAGTGTATTTTAACACCAATTTATCTTCCATTATCGACACCATCACTTCCGGCACTTTAGGATTAAGTATTTCCAACAATCCGTTATATAAAGGAGATATTGATTTTATTCTTCAGAGCGAAGAAAGCGACTGGACCTTTTTGCAACGACTCAGTAAGATGTTTATGGAAGAATTGTTTTGGTCGGGAGTCGAATTATGTATCGGATCTCATCAACCTTGGGAAACGGTACCGTTGGTTTATGACGTAGACCTGAAAAAACTGGAATTATGTTCTCGATTGGTATCCAATCAATTTTCCCAATATCATTATGATTTAAAAGAACACTTGACTTTCGGTTCCGATGCTCCCGACAATCCGGAAGGAGCCGATATTTTTGTCGACCGGATCACCGGTCGTTCCAATTTACTGAACCTGACCCGCAAACCCAATACACCGATCCATGCGCCGGTGGGACATCCGGGAGACCTGATGGAATTGAACAACCGTCAAAAAACAAGCAATGCCGGACAAATGGTATATGTTCGCGGAGAAAGCAAAACAAGTTATGTCTGGATCGGGCGTCTCCTTGATATTTCGTTACCCAAAACGATGGGTGTTCCGCGAGATGTCGGCTTATTCCGGGTGATTTCTACACGTCATGTCTTGGATCAGAACCGGCGATATTACAATGAATTCGAAGCCGTACCGGCCAATTTAAAACATATTCCTTACCGGGATATCGAGGTACCCAAGCCTTATCCCATCCGTGCGGAAATTTTTGATAATGAGGATCCGGATCAATTGGGCAGATGCCGTGTAAAATTTGATTTCGATCAAAAGTTATGTCAAACATGGATCCCGGTCGCTACGCCCGATGCGGGAGGAAACGGCCAAGGACTGGGATATGCTTCGAGAGGATTCTCTTTTTTGCCAGAAAAGGGCGACTCGGTCCTTGTCAGCTTCATGGACGGGCCCTGGCTCTCTCAACCGGTGATCACAGGCAGTTTGTTTCACGGCGCCAACGCACTCGGATTGGGAGGCGGAATCGGAAACCACCTCAAAACAATCACAGACAAAAGCAAGGGACAGATCCGGATGAATTCGGATGAAGCCGGGGAATGGGGCATCACCATTCACGACCGCAACGGAAACGTGATACGACTGGACACAAGAGGCAAAAACATCGAAATAACGACTCCGGAATCATTGATTCTCAACTCCAAGAATATGTTTATCAATGTAGAGGAAAATATGGTTACCAAAGTAGGCAGAAATCAGGAAACAGCCGTAGGAAAAGATCGGTCCGCCGCGGTAGGAAAGAATAATTTCTTGTCGGTCGAGGCCAATCACGTACTGGAAGTGACCGGTAATATGGAAGAATTTGTAGAAGGAAATTTACAATCTGTCGTGGAAAAAGATCGTACGGATGTCGGTGTGGAAGGAATCAGCATCAGCAGTGAAAACAACATCACCCATCACGCAGGTAAAACAGTAGATATCAACAGCGGAGAACGCACCAAAAATCTTTGATCATGAGCCGATCCCGTTTTGTCAAAGGAAACATAAAAATCAGTACCCGAGGCAACCATGACTCATTCAGTTCGAAATACATTTCCATTATTTCCCTGAAACCGGTCACGTTTGAAGCTCCGTACGGAATACGTTACGGTTATCCCAACCCTCCAATGATTAAAAGGAATGAAAGAGCAAACTCATAAATACACAATTCAACAAAACGATACGTTGGAAAAGATTGCATTTCGATGCGGTCTTTCCGTTCGGGAATTATTGGATTACCATAATAATCGGTGTAAGGTATCGGAAGTGATTGTTAATGAGTTACCGTTTTATCAGAAATACATACTGATCCCCTCCGGTCCGAAAGAACAACCTCCGAAAAGAGTTCTTACGAATTGTTCGGCATTAAATATAAAACCTTATTTCAAGACTGTCTCCTACGGAGTAGCGATACAAGTCGAGAAAGAAGGCAAACCGGTACGTATCAAATACACCGTTTCTTTCCGGCGTATTCACGATAAAAACGGACAAAACAAAATCGAACTGAATCGCCTTTCTCCTCCGTCGGTCAATAATCGATTCCCGGAAAGCTTGGCGGAACGTTTGGCGATAGAGGTTACAAATGCCCTCTATCCGATCGTTTTTGTAACGGACGACTACGGAT
>DAIQOU010000402.1:0-4716 GCA_036787725.1 Bacteroidales bacterium | reverse complement strand
GGAGGAAGAGCGCAAGAAAAAAGAAGAAGCTTGCCTGAAAATGGAACAAGAGCAGCAACTGCGAAAAAGAGAACGCATTACAGCCGTTCACAACCTGCATCGCAACCAAATGCCGATCGAACAAATTGCTTCCGTTCTCGGGATTACAACCGAAGAAGCCGAAGCGGCACTGAAAGAGAGCTGAAACTAAAAAGCACGAGGGGAGAAAGAAACAAAGCTTACTCTGCTTGCAACAATCGTTTCTTTCTTCGCCCGCTTTATCGAACGGATGCCCGTCCGGAAAACCCGGATCAACGGCACAACGGCACAACCGCGAGTGGAACCCGCGACAGGTATGCAACTTGGGGGTGGTGTGTCAGAAGTCAAGGTATTTCCCGATAGGTTACAAATCGGATATAATTGTCCCGAATAGGGGTAACATGTGCATAACTCCGGGTGAGCGAAGCGTAACCCGGGGGAGGCTCAAAGAACGCTTGGCCTTTCGACACTCCCCCCTTGACTTCAATTAATTCACTGTAAAATCGGTTGTTAATCGGATGTCTTCGGATGAAGCTCCGATCATGAAAGAGTATTTTCCCGCAGGAGTGATAAAACGATTGGTCGCATCATCCCAATACCTCAACAATTCTTTCTTTATTTTAATCTCTACCTGTTTGTCTTCTCCTTTACGGATCGCAGTGCGTTTAAATCCTTTCAGTTCTTTTATCGGAGTTATCGCTCCCGTATCGGGAAGTTTTACATACACTTGCGATACTTCGTCTCCATCGTATTTGCCGTTGTTTTTTACCCGGAAAGTAACCAGGAGTTCTTCGCCGAGGTCTTTTACTTCCGGCTTACTGTACTTAAACGAGGTATAGCTTAATCCGTAACCGAAGGGATACAGCGGTTTCCCTGTGAAATATTGATAAGTACGTCCTTTGGTAATATCGTAATCGTCAAACGGAGGAAGTTCTTCCAACGAGTTGTAGTAGGTTAAGGGCAAGCGGCCGGCCGGATTGCAGTCGCCAAAGAGTACTTCGGCTACGGCAGTACCTCCCTGCTCGCCCGGGTACCAGGCATTTACAATGGCCGGGATGTGTTCGTCCATCCAATTGATAGCCAGTGAACTTCCGGCAACCAATACCACGACCATGTTGGGATTGATTTTATATATCTCTTCGATAAACTCTTGTTGATCTTCCGGTAAAAGGATATCATTGCGGTCTTTTCCTTCCCGTTCGATGGTTTTATTGATCCCCGGGACGGCAATGACCAGGTCGCATTCACGGGCTGCTTTTCCGGCTTCGCCGTAGAAGTCGATCCGTTCTTTTTTAGCGATATCGGGAATACGCCATTGCAGGCGAGCCAGGGCGTAATCGCGATCGTCATAATATTCCGCTTTCAGGTCGTAGTCTTTTCCGGCTTCCAGGTAGACGGATGCCGTATCTGTCGAAATACCTCCGCTTCTCCATTTATCGATCAATAATTTTCCGTCAATAAAGAGACGACAGCCGTCGTCGAAGTTGAAACTGAAGGTGTGGTTTCCCGAAACAGAGGCATGCAGTTTACCCGTCCATCGGATGGATAAAGGAGAAGCCGGAAGAAAAGGATCGGGAGCCTGATTGGCCGGTTCAAAATTGATCCATTCCTCTTGGCGTACTTTCGGAGTGCCTTTTAATTCCATATTATCAAAATATTCGGCTTTCAGTCCTTCGGGGAAGTTTTCGCCCCGGATGAGTTCCATTCCGTCTTTAGCCGATTTCCAAGGAGCATGTACGATTTTCACCCGGTCTCCTACCCGGTTACGAATGCCTTGCAGTACGGAAACCGGTTCGTTGACCGGCGCTCCGCTGTAATCTCCGAATTCGGAATTGGCCGCATTGATGCCTATGACGGCAATGGATTTTATTTTGCGGGCATTGATCGGCAACGTGTTTTTACTGTTTTTTAAGAGTACAATACTTTGGCGGGCAGATTCGAGTGCCAATTCTTTATGCTTTTCCGAACCGATAACGTCGGCCGGAATACGGCTGTAGGGATTTAACGACGGATCATCAAACAAACCCAGTTGCATTCGGGCTCGTATTACCCGGTAGGCAGCCGTGTCGATATCGGCTTTTGAAACCATATATTGTTTGTAAGCATTCAACAGCGGTTCCATATATACATCATCTCCGCATTCCAAATCCAGTCCGGCTTTGATGGAAAGAGTGGCTGCGGCTTCTTTTGTTTTTACGTATTTCATGGCAGATACCAAGAGGCTCGGTCCGCCGCAATCGGAAACCACGTATCCGTTGAATCCCCAATCTTGGCGCAATACTTTAGTCAATAACCATGGATTTGCCGTACAAGGTACATTATTGATCGCATTGTAGGCCGACATGATGGAAGCTGCTTTTCCTTCTTTCACACACATTTCAAATGCCGGTAAATAATATTCGCGCAATTGTCTTTCTGAGATTTGCGGATTGCACACAAAGCGATTGTGTTCTTCGTTGTTGGCGGCAAAATGTTTGGGAGTCGAGACAATCTTTAAGTAACGTTTATCGTTGCCTTGCAGTCCTTTTACAAAAGATGTTCCCAATACACCCGTTAAAAAAGGGTCTTCTCCATACGTTTCGGGGGTACGTCCCCAGCGGGGATCGCGCGCCATATTTACGGTAGGAGACCAAAAGGTGAGCAAATCCGTAAAACGATGGGTTTGCAATTTGCCTTGTTCCAACTCATTCCAACGGGCGCGTGCTTCATCGGAGATCGCTGTGGCAACTTGGTAATGAAGTTCCGGATTCCACATGGCTGCCAATCCGATGGCTTGCGGGAAAACCGTAAAACGCCCCGGACGTACTACGCCGTGAAGAGCTTCATTTCCATGATAATACTTCTCAATTTCCAAGCGGGGTATGCCGGGAGAGGTGGCTCGTAACAGGCTGATCTTTTCTTCAACGGTGAGGCGGGAGAGTAAGTCCATGATCCGGTCGTGTTGCGGAGCATCGGGATTTCTGAATAACTCTTGGGACCAAGCCTTGCCGGGAAGGAATAGAAGCAAATGAAAGAAAACGAATAAAAAGCAAATAAATTTCATGGTTATATTATTATAAGTAAAACAAATCGATTGGAGACCGCCTAAGATAGCCGAGATAATGAAATATCCGCCCGGAAAGTCATTGCAGCCGGCTAATTCTCCATTAGCTGAGGTTATCTCAAAAGATCCGGTATTTCCCGGAGAGTTACGAATCGGACGCGATTACCCCTTTCTTTCGCGCCTTCCTCCTTTCGCGCCTTTTTCCTTACTTCCTTTCGGATTTTATTTGAGACGAAACTTACACTCCGTAACTTATTCAAAGAACACTCAGTCTTTTGGGATATTCTCCGCCGAGGGTGTTTCCGTTTACAAAATAAAGAGAATGTTATTAATAAATGGGTAAATAAAATCTTAATTCGGGAAATAAATGTATTTAAAGCGGATATTAAGGGATAATTAAGCCGAATATTAATGAGGAGACCTTTTTTTTGTATTCAAATTATAATCATCATGGTACCTGCCGATAAAACTCAGGTAAAGTGTATGATCGGGTTGCAGGTTTCGAATGACCTTTTAAATAAATTATGTATACATGAAAAATTACACATTACTATTTATCTTGGCAACGGGTGCTTTAGGAATATTTACGAGCCTTTCCGGACAAAATAAGGAAACTGTGATTGCGGAAGCGTCTGAACGCAATGTGAAAATTACGGCGGCATGGGAAGACCGAGCCCGTTGTTCGGGCAACGCTTCCCGACCCGAAGGACGGAATGTATTGTGGTATCGTCAACCTGCCCGCACTTGGGAGGAAGCGTTGCCTGTCGGAAACGGTCGTTTGGGCGCCATGCTGTTCGGGGGAGTGGCCGACGAACGTATTCAGGTGAATGAAAGTTCTCTGTGGGACGGATTTTCCCGAGATGCCAACAATCCGTCAGCCCGACAAGCGTTGCCGTTGGTTCAAAAATTGCTGTTTGAAGGTAAAAACCAATTGGCGGTTGATTTGGCTACCGAAACCATGATGGGGATTCCTTCCGGGGTGAAACCGTTTACTTCTTTGGGGGAATTGTGGTTTGATACTCCCGAGTTGGAAGCTGAACGTTATGTAAGAAGCCTCGATTTGGAAAAAGCACTTGTCTCCGTTCGTTATAACTCCGGAGGTGTGGCGTATACAAGGGAAGTTTTTGCTTCGGCCGGGGATAATGTTATTGTGATGAGCATTCGAGCCGATAAGAAGAATAAAGTTAACCTTTCTTTTACCTTGAAGCGAGAACAACATGCTGTGTGTTCGGTTCATCCCAACGATCCTTTCTCCCTGTTGTTGACCGGTCGGCTCCCGGCGAAGGATGAAAAAGACAATCTTCGCGGACTTTCTTTTGCGATGCAGGCGAAGGTTGTAGCGGAGGGAGGAACCGTAAATACAGAAAACAACCGAATGATCGTGAAAGATGCCGATGCTGTATTGTTGTATATTACCGGTGCGACCAACTATCCGGGATTGGAAGGCATTAAAAAAGGAGAAAGTCCCGACGAAAATGCCGATCCCGCAACCTCCTGTACAACGGCGATCGATCAAGCAATGCAACGTTCATATACTAAGCAAAAAGAAATACATATAAAAGAATATCAACACTATTATAATCGGGTTACATTAAATCTGGGGAAGCAAAATGCCGATAATAAAATATTGACAACCGATGGTTTATTAAAGAAAG
>DAIQOU010000401.1:0-4722 GCA_036787725.1 Bacteroidales bacterium | reverse complement strand
AATTTTTCATATAAATATTATTAATAGTAAATAAGTATCTTTCTTATATAATATCAACTTACCCCTCCCGGCAACCCGAAGGCAGACGTAACCGTCCGAAACGTTTTATACCCTCCGGACAATCCGAACACTTGTTCGAATCCTTGTTGAGACAAAACACGATAAGCCAAATAAGCCCGCAGACCGATAGCACAATACACAATAATCCTTCGATCTTTCGGGAGGCTGTCTAATCGACTTCGAAGTTCTTCCAACGGAATATTAACGGCATTCTCGATGTGTTCCTCTTCAAATTCAAGAGCAGTTCTCACATCCAATATAAAATCTTCGTTCCTCAACTCGTTCCACCGGATGGTTTTCATTTTCCCGGTATAAATATTTTCGGCAATAAAACCGATCATATTAACCGGATCTTTCGCAGAAGAATAAGGGGGAGCATATGCGTGCTCCAATTCGGAAAGGTCAAAAACAGTTCCTTTGCGTTGAATTACCTGAGCCAACATCTCGATCCGCTTATCTACTCCTTCCGAGCCGATAACTTGTGCACCAAACAGCTGTCCGTTTTCGGGTGAAAACGTTATTTTCAGAGACAAAGGTCGTGCACCCGGATAATAGCCGGCATGCGAAGAAGCATGCACATAAGCCGATAAATAAGGAATTCCTTCCCGTTTCAATCCTTTCGCGGAAACACCTGCCGAAGCAACGGTCATATCGAAAATTTTAGCAATGGCAGTACCGATAGAACCTTTATAATCATATTGATTCTCAAAAACAATATTATTGGCCACAATACGAGCCTGCTTATTCGCCGGACCGGCCAACGGAATCAGTGCGGGCTTTCCCGTCACAAGATTTACAACTTCTATCGCATCTCCCAATGCATAAATATCGGGATCGGAAGTTTGTAAGTTGGGATTCACCCGGATTCCGCCTAATTTCCCGATCTTCAACCCGGCCTTTCGTGCCACTTTTGTATCCGGACGAACCCCGATACTCCAAATTACAATGTCGGTTTCCAACACTTCTCCGGTATTCAGCTCCACCGAAATTTCCCGATCGGTTTCTTTAAACCCTGTAATCCCTCGATTTAATAAAAGATTAACCCCTTTCTCGACCAGATGGTGATGTACTTCGGCAACCATGGAATGATCCAATCCGGCCATCACTTGATCAGCCATTTCCACAATTGTCACTTCAAGCCCGGCATGTTTCAGGTTTTCCGCCATTTCCAACCCGATAAAACCGCCTCCGGCAACAACAGCTGTCTTCGCTTTCGAGCCGGATATAAAGCTTTTTATACGATCCGTATCCCTAACGGAACGTACCGTAAATATGCGATCGCTTTCCAATCCCGGAATAGGAGGTCGAATCGGTTCGGATCCCGGAGCCAAGACCAACTTATCATAACTTTCCTCATATATCTCTCCCGTTTCTTTTTTTTCTATGGTAAGTAACTTATTAACGGCATCTATATCCACTATTTCATGCAACACCCGGACATCCGCTCGGAAGCGTTCCCGAAAGCTTTCCGGAGTTTGTATAAACAAATCATCTCTATCCGAAATGACATTACCCACATAATAAGGCAACCCGCAATTGGCATAAGAAATATAAGGTCCTTTTTCTATCAAAATAATAGTTGCTTTTTCATTCAGACGCCGTAAGCGAGTAGCTGCTCCCGCACCTCCGGCTCCCCCTCCGATAATAACTACTTTCATATGTAAATAATTTTTATTTTAAAAGGTCATATGAAACCTGTATCCTGTTTATGTTCTTTTTAATGCAACTCTTGGATAGGGGTTTCATAACTCTTTATTTAAAATTTCCGGACGTTCCACAAAAAACGGAAACCGAATGGTCTCGCATTCAATCGAATCAATTTGTTTCTTTCCTCCGGAAGTCAATCCAAAATACATTTGACGTTTGTCTTTTTCACCCAGCATACGCTTAATAAGTCCCTTTTGCTCTATGGATTTAATGACTTTGGAAGCATTGGAACAAGTTAATCCGAGTTTTTCTGCCAGTTCGCCCGACGACAAATCACTCTCTTTCAGCAAACACAAAATCATTGCTTCATTTAAACCCAAGCCAAATTGCTTGAAGAATTGTTGCTCAAACTCTCCAATCGCCTTGTATATACTTCTTATTGAGCACAGTTTATCTATATTCATTTCTCCGTTCTAAAATTTCCTTTGGAAAATAATACAAAGATAGCTTTATTTTCCAAAGGAACAAATCAATTTGGGAAAATAAAGAAGTATTGGGATTTTTTATTCCTCAATTCTTGGACAAGCAGTTGGAATCTTGAAAAAAATGGATTTTCCATCGTACGCAATCGACAACATTGACAACGAAAAAATCAACTATATAAAATTAAAGGCGGAACGATTTTTTGAAAGGCTATATAAAGGATAAGACTCTCTATCCTATTTGACCTCTTTCCCAAATAGGATGAATTCCATATATCTGTTTTTTTGTACAACTTTGATTATCAGCATACAAACAATCAAAACAGCTAAAGAAACCAACGGGGTAACGATCAGATTATATACCCACTCATTCATGCCGGCAAGGTCGACCGTTCTGTTGATAAAATTTTCCAAAATCAATCTTTGCAGCAAATATATCGCCAATGTGTTTACACCTATTTTACTCAAGTAATCAAAGAATTTGTTGTTCTTAAAGATCTTACCGAACAAAACAAACCAAAACAAACTGCCACAAAGTCCGATAAACAAATAAAAAGCAGCAACATCTATATTGGTAAAATCAAAACTCAGCGCCGGTATCTCCAAAAGCTTCGGAAATGTCGTCTTATACATGGTATAATTCCCATCCCAAAACAATAAACATACAGCAAAAGCCACTCCCGAAACAATCAGTATTTGTTTCCCATATTTTAATACAACCGGATAATTCTCCTTCAAATAAATCCCTGCCCAAAACATAGGCAAAAGAAACTTTTGAATTTCCAAAAACGGTATCATAAACACAATACCAAGACTCACCGGACAAGCCAGCCAATTTTTCTTCAACAATTTCAAAGACACATAGACAACGAAATAACCGACAAATAACTCCCTTAAAAACCAAGGCCAACTACCCGGAGAAAAAACCGGTTTCAACTCGCTCATCCAATTACTTAAGAAATGTTCATTCCCGCTTACTATCGCAGCCGCAAACCTCATTAAATAATTTATTACCATCCAGGTTACGCAAGGCAACAGTAATTGTACACTCTTCTTATACAGAAAATCCTTGAAATTCAACTTTAACGACGAATAGAAGAAAAAGCCGCTTATCATAAAGAACAACGGCATATGAAACGAATAAATAAATTCGTATATCGGATTATGGAAAAAATCATATTCCTTTTTCAAATATTGCAATGAATGTCCCCACAATACACAAAATATTGCAAAACCTTTTAATGCGTCGATATACTCTATTCTTTTACTTTTTGGTGTATTTTCCATTTCATATTTTTCATCTGTAATCATACAAAGTTAATTATCTTTGACCACCGTCCATTAAAAGAACGAACAATAAAAAAAATCATTGTGTTCTTTTATTATTATTAAAATCAGAGAATTAAAAAGACCGCCTAATCGGGCTATATCCGCCGGAGAATTATAATCTGTTCCGGTTTTCCTTAGCAAGATTACTTCTTGCCACATTACCTCCAAATACAAATAATACGTCTTGTCGCGACAGACTTGGATACCGATTTCAACAATCGATTCTAATTTTTTACCGGACAGCAATGTCGCTTTATATAAAAACTTTTGTATTTTTGCTTGAATTAATGAAAAAGGTATTTTAGGCTGCGGCAATATGGAAGAATCAAAAGACATTTCTTACGAAGGAAACACAATTAAATTGCAAAATGACACTATAGAAGGTTCTCTTTTACCGGAAAAAGCTTCGGAATTGGATCGGACCATCATCCTTTTGGAAAACACCATCATAGAAGGAGCCCTCTATGCCAACAAATTAGAGATTCAACAAGGTCCGGTATCTGTTTCGGGAGCTGTATTTGTTAAATCGGATTTGTATGTCAACAGTGAAGCCGAAGGGAATATTTCATTCAAAAAGACGGTAGGCTCTTCCGGCTCCGTAACATCACGGGCCACACAATCCCATTTGACTTTTCATGCCGATTTAAATGCTCGGGAAATTACCTTATATAATGCATTTATTGCCGGAAGCATTTATGCAGATAACATAACATTGGAAAATTGTATTGTCATCGGAGGTGTTTTTGCCACTTCAAGACTGGAATTAATAAACTGCATGGTCGGTACCTTTAACAGTCCAATCGTAAAAGTATCTCAACAATTGCAATTGTTGTTCCCGAGTGCATTTTCAATAGAAAAACTTCATATTCTTCCCGATACAAAGCTCTACAATTTGACTTTTGCCGATTTGGGAGCATTATATAAAGGACAGCCCGAAGCTTCCGATTCGGGTAAAATAGAAATGTCACCGGAAGCCGATGAATTAGAAACCATCCTTACCCAAGCCGGAACAGAAAAAACAGTACGCAGCTATTCGATAACAGGCAGAGTATTGGCAGCCGGACTGTCGGATACCGATAAATTTCAAAATCATTTCTTATTAACTGCTGCAGCATTAGGCCCCCAATTAATAAGAGACTTTGAATTAGACATTGAGCATACTTCGGATTCTGTTTCTCTGACTTTTGAAAAAATCAGGGAATTC
>DAIQOU010000400.1:0-4726 GCA_036787725.1 Bacteroidales bacterium | reverse complement strand
CGGGCCAGATCGATTTTTAGTCTCAGGAATGCTCACAAATTTCAAGAAGAAAATTCCTCAAAGCAGGAGCAACTGCAGCAATCGGGTTAACAGTCGTTCCCGGTTCCGTTTTGGGAAAGAGTTTCGGCTACACTGCACCCAGTGATAAACTGAATATTCTAGGGGTCGGAATAGGCGGACGCGGATTCGGCGTATTAAAAGCGGTCGAGAGCCAAAATATTATTGGACTTTGCGATGTAGACTGGAAATATGCCGATCGTGTTTTTAAGCATTTCCCGAATGCCGAAAAATTTCAGGATTACCGGAAAATGTTTGATAAACTGGCTAAATCGGCGGACGCGGTAGTGGTAGCCACGGCAGATCATACGCATGCCATTGTTGCAGCCGAAGCCATGACGTTGGGTAAACATGTATATGTAGAAAAACCGTTGACTCATACAGTATATGAATCCCGTTTATTAACCAAGCTGGCCGATAAATACAAAGTAGCTACCCAAATGGGGAATCAAGGTTCTTCCGGCGAAGGCGTACGCAAAATTTGCGAATGGATTTGGAACGGAGAAATAGGAGAAGTCAAAAAAGTAGAAGCTTTTACAGACCGTCCTATATGGCCGCAAGGATTAAATCGCCCGGAAAAAGCAGAAAAGCCTGCTAAAACATTAAATTGGGATTTGTTCCTCGGCCCGGCAAAATACCGTGATTACAATGCGATTTACACACCATGGAACTGGCGCGGATGGTGGGACTTCGGTACCGGTGCATTGGGAGATATGGCATGTCATATTCTTCATCCGGTATTCAAAGGGTTAAAATTAGGATATCCTACGAAAGTGCAAGGAAGTTCAACATTGTTATTGACCGATTGTGCTCCTTCCGCACAAATGGTAAAGTATATTTTCCCGGCTCGCGACAATATGCCTAAAGTAGCTTTACCGGAAGTGGAAGTTTACTGGTACGACGGCGGTTTGAAACCGATGCGTCCGGAAGGAATGCCGGCCAACAAAGATATGAATGATGATGGCGGAGGTGTTATTTTCCACGGAACAAAAGACACATTGATTTGCGGTTGTTACGGTGTCAGACCTTGGTTATTATCGGGAAGAACTCCTTCCTCTCCCAAAGTATTAAGAGAAATTACTACTTCTCACGAAATGGACTGGGTGAGAGCTTGTAAAGAAAGTGCATCCAACCGTACACCGACTGCCTCTCCATTCAACGAAGCAGGCCCGTTCAATGAAATGGTCGTAATGGGTGTATTGGCAGTAAGACTGCAAGGACTCAACCAAGTATTGGATTGGGACGGACCCAATATGAAGTTTACCAATATTTCGCCGAGTGCGACCATTAAAACGGTTATCAAAGACGGTTTCCAAATCAAAGATGGTCATCCTACTTTCGATAAAGATTGGACAGAACCCGTAAATGCACAAGAATTCGCACAAGAATTGATCAAACATACTTATCGTACAGGTTGGAAATTACCTGATATGCCTTAAAAAATTAGTGTTTAAATTATAATCAAAAAGAAAATGAAAAAAATTGTTTATTTTATCAGCAGTTTGTTTATCTTAAGTACAGTTGCTTGCGGAGGCGGTTCAAAAAAAGCTGAGACTGAGGAAACAAAAGAAGAAACTCAGGAAGTAGCGGAAAAACCGGCTGTTCCCGAATATACGGTAGTAGAAAATTCACAAGTAGATCTATCCGCTTTCCCGAAAGATGAAAATGGTTTTATTACCATTTTTGACGGGAAAACATTCAACGGATGGAGAGGCTACGGAAAAGATCACGTTCCCGGAAAATGGACTATCGAAGACGGTGCCATTAAATTTAACGGCTCCGGCAAAGGGGAAGCTCAAGAAGAAGACGGAGGAGACCTTATTTTCGCTCATAAATTCAAAAACTTCGAGTTGGAAGTGGAATGGAAGGTCGCTAAAGGAAGTAACTCGGGTATTTTTTATTTAGCTCAAGAAATTCAAACTAAAAATCCGGAAACAGGAGAAACAAGAATGGAACCTATTTATATTTCTTCTCCGGAATACCAAGTATTGGATAATGAAAATCATATCGATGCCAAAGCAGGAAAAGACGGAAACAGAATGTCTGCGTCTTTATATGACATGATTCCGGCAAAACCGCAAAATTCCAAACCGTTTGGAGAATGGAACAAAGGTAAGATTACCGTTTATAAAGGAACTATATTGCACGGACAAAACGATGAAAATGTGGTAGAGTACCACTTGTGGACTCCTCAATGGACCGACATGTTGCAAGCCAGCAAATTCAGCCAAGAAGCATGGCCCTTAGCTTTCGAATTGTTAAACAATTGCGGCGGACCCAACAGAGAAGGATACATCGGATTCCAAGATCATAGTGATGATGTTTGGTTCCGGAATATTAAAATAAAAATATTGGAATAATTTCTGTTGACTCAATTCATGAGGAACCCGAGTAAATATCTTCGGGTTTCTCATGAATTTGTATTTATAATCAACTTATTTACAAAATAGTATGAAAAACATTCTCTATGCTCTTATTGCTGTTTCTCTGTTGTTGACAGCTTGTAATTCTCAGACAAAGACAACAGTTGAGCCCGCAGAAGAAGCTCCTCAAAAGAAAGAAATTGCATTACAACTGTACTCTTTACGGGAAGATATCAAAAGTGATTATGCCGGAACAATAAAAAAAGTCGGCGAAATGGGATATACTGCCGTTGAAGCTGCCGGATACGGAGAAGGTAAGTTTTACGGCAAAACGCCCGAAGAATTCAAAAAGGATATTGAAAGTGCGGGTATGTCCATGCTCTCTTCTCATACAGCAAAACAGCTGAGTGAGGAAGAGTTGTCCTCCAAAAACTTTTCGGAATCACTGAAATGGTGGGACGAATGTATCGCCGCTCATAAAGCTGCCGGTGCAAAATACATCGTTGCACCTTGGATGGACGTTCCCAAGACGATTGAAGATCTTCAAACTTATTGCGAATATTACAATGAAATAGGCAAAAGATGTAAAGAAAACGGATTGCTTTTCGGCTATCATAACCACAGTCATGAATTTACTAAAATTGATGATCAGGTGATGTATGACTATATGATCAAGAATACCGATCCGGAACTGGTTTTCTATCAAATGGATGTATACTGGGTAGTAAGAGGAGGATTAAGCCCTGTGGATTATTTTAATAACTACCCGGGAAGATTCAAACTATTGCATATCAAAGACAATAAGGAATTGGGTCAAAGCGGAATGGTCGGATTTGATGCTATATTCAAAAACACCGATTCGGCGGGAACCGAATATTTGGTGGTAGAAGTAGAACAATACAACTATACTCCGGAAGAAAGCGTTAAACGCAGCTTAGATTACTTGTTGGAATGCCCGTTGGTAAAAACCTCCTACAGCAAATAAATAAACTTTTTTGAAATATTAATTCGGTTTAAGAGTACTACTAATAATGGAATGAGAGATTGTCTGATAGGATAGGCAATCTCTTGTTTTTTATCCGATTAAGAAGAAAAGGTTTACTTTGTTAAGTTCGTAAAACATCCGTAAACAAGAAAGGACTATCCGGCACTTCGGATAATCCTTCCTTTTACTATTTGAAGCCGAATCGGATTCTTTCATTATGCCTTTCCGGCACTTCCCAATACGCTTTCTACCTTATGCATGTATAATTTTTTCAATTGATCACGGGCCGGTCCCAAGTATTTCCGGGGATCGAATTCTGCCGGTTGAGTAGCAAAAACTTCCCGTACGGCAGCCGTCATTGCCAATCGTCCGTCTGAATCGATGTTGATCTTACATACAGCTGAAGTAGCAGCCTTACGCAACTCTTCTTCAGGAATACCGATAGCATCTTTCAATGCTCCGCCGTATTTATTGATGGTAGCCACCAAATCTTGAGGTACGGAAGAAGCACCATGTAATACGATGGGGAATCCGGGAATATTCTTTTCTATCTCTTCCAAAATATCAAAACGCAATGGAGGAGGAATTAAAATACCATCAGCGTTCCGAGTACATTGCTCCGGTTTGAACTTATTGGCTCCATGAGAAGTACCGATAGAAATAGCCAATGAATCTACCCCTGTTTTGCTCACGAAATCTTGTACTTCTTCCGGTTGAGTATAAGTATGATGTTCTGCAACTACATCATCCTCAATACCGGCCAATACGCCCAACTCTCCTTCTACAGTCACATCATATTGATGAGCATATTCTACTACCTTACGAGTAAGTTCAATGTTTTTTTCATAAGAATGATGAGATCCGTCAATCATAACAGAAGAGAATCCCATTTCAATACAACTCTTACATAATTCAAAAGAATCACCATGGTCCAAATGAAGAACGATAGGTATATCATAACCCAATTCTTTTGCATATTCAACGGCTCCCTGAGCCATATAACGAAGCAACGTTTGGTTTGCATATTTCCGAGCTCCGCTGGATACCTGAAGGATAACCGGTGATTTTTTTTCCACGCATGCCTGAACAATAGCCTGCATTTGTTCCATATTATTAAAATTGAATGCAGGAATTGCATACTTTCCTTCGAAAGCTTTCTTAAAGATCTCTCTACTGTTAACGAGACCTAATTCTTTGTAACTTACCATTGCTTTTTTATTTAGATTTTGTATAAAAAATGAGTAATAACTCCAACTAAATTAAACGGATTCTTTTTGCATTGAATTCGCCTGCAAAGATAAAAATAATATGAAAACGGAGG
>DAIQOU010000399.1:0-4731 GCA_036787725.1 Bacteroidales bacterium | reverse complement strand
GATATCTTCTTTCCGGCTTCTTCGGTTAATTGGGAGTTGAATTAAAACTCACTCCTTTTAATCATTTCATTATTTAAGAATCACTTTTTTTACTTCTTTGGTTCCGTCTTGAAGTTCGACCGAAACAATATACAAGCCCGCAGTCGAGAACCCTTTGGAATAAATATATCCGGAAACGGATTCAGAATTCAGTAACAATCCTTCGGTTCCGTAAACCGATACTTTCGAAATCAAACGGGATGATTCGATGCGAACAGTACGTTCGTAAGCATATACGTTGACCGAAACATTTTCCGTTTTGTTGTCCTCGATGCCCGTCGGAGCCTTCAATCCCAAGATCGATAATTCGAAACGGTCTTCCATTTCCGGATCGTGAGTGAAAGTATATGAATCTGTATTCTTCAGGTCGGTGATCCAATCCGTCAGGTTGTCTTTCAAACGAATGTCGGTTGCCGAAAGATTATTCAGGTTATCGAACGAAAGCGTGAATTCTTCTTTCGCCGTACTGCGTACGCCCAACGTCAACGTAACATCAGAAGAAAGATTATCTTCTTTATAAATGACATTTAGAGAGTTATCCGGTCCTTTCACAAACAATTGAGGCAATTCGGCTGCCTCGGGATCGTTCTTTTCGTGAACAAACATCTGCGGCACGTTACGTATGGTTGCATCTTCTTTCAGCACAACAGATACAGAACCGGGATTTCCTTTGGGACCTCTTACTTGGGATGTAAATATATTCTCTTCTGCCTGAGATAATTTCAGTTGATAGTCTCCCGAACGGGTAACTGAAGCAGAAACCGGGAAGTACAAATCAACCGTGGAGCCGGGAATACCCAACGTTTTTACGAAAAACGATTGAAATGAAGGTATAAGTTGCGGGACAGCTGCAGCTCTTGTAGAGAAAGTTACCCAAGGATGCTCGTATAACCGGTAATAATTTTCAATTGCACCTGCATTTTCATTGTAGAACCTGTTGAAGTCCAGACTTGAAAGGAAAGGATTACCGATCATCACATTCTCTCCCGCAGGAACGGTTATCTTGAAAACAAGCTCTCCGGCAGCGTTTGTATGGAGATCATTATCGAAAACGAAACGGTAAGCTTCACTTTGACGGGCAATCGTTCCCACCGAGTCTGTAAGCCTCAAATCTCCCGCATCGTAATATTGAAAGGTACTGATTCCATTCGCATAGGTATGAATCCGATGCAGTGTGCTTACGGTCGGATTTTCGAAGTACGGCAATTCAATAATTCCTTTCAGGGCATTCAAGTTCTCGTGTTTATTTTCACCAATGAAGGGTTGCATACGGGCTGCCCAGATGCTGATGCCGTGATGGGTGCTTTCCATCGGAAGAGCAATATCGGCTACCGGAGAATACCAGTCTCCTACCAGACTTCCGTCATATGCTGTGGTTGATTTGAAACCCTGTTGCCACATATTGGGATAACCTCCCACGGAAAAGTCTCCCGAAGCGATCTTTTTCAGCGGAGCAGCCAATGCATACCAACGGTTGCGTTGCATCGGAGTGGCTGAATGCGGATCTCCGTCGGTGCGGTAAACATTCGTATTTCCCTGATAATAACCGAAATTGTATTGAATGTACGCTTTTTCGTAAGTCAAGTAATTGTGCTTAGCCACTTCCGAACCGAAATGAAAGGTTATATTGCGGCAAATCCCATTACCGTAAATATAGGTTGGAGTTATGGAAGGATCCAAATCGGGATAAATAACGGCATTACCCGGGATATGAACGTCGCTACAAGTGTAGGGGATACTATGTAACTTATTACCTTGTTCATCTTCCCAGTTAGCCGGGTTATTCCAATTTCGGTCCGTTGCATTTTTACTCCAGTAAAGCACTTCCGGTACCATTAATACCAAATGAGTTTCGCTTACTATACCGCCACACATGTCATGAACTATTCTGCGAAAATAAGTTGATTTTTCCACAGTGGCAGTGAGATTTTCTTCGTAGCCTTCCGGTACGGGTTGCCAATTGGCATCATCGTAACTGTATTCCCACTGATAATGATAAGCTCCCGTTCCTCCCATCACCGGTTCTCCGGTCAAGGTTATCAGGGGACTATCTTCTTTACAAAGTCTTGTCGGACCATCTATATTCCAACCTCCTTTTAATTCGCTGAAAGCTCTCACCATGAGCATACCTTCATCACATTTAGGAATTGGATTGGTACTGTTATCTTTTATCCGGTAAAGAATGGTAATTTGTTCTCCGGGCAGAAAATCAGCCCACGGTTCAGGTTTGACACATACAATTCCATTATCTTTATCTATGGAGAGTGAAATTCGATTTTCATTCGGATCGGAAAACCAGACATTATCCAAACGGATTATGTCGCCGTCGGGATCCCAATCGTTTTCCAATACACTTATACACACTTCGCTGCCTGCACACACTTCGATATGATCATCTTCTGCCACGGGGGATTGATTCGTACCCGGAGGACATTCTGCCGGCGGTGTTAACCCGGTGGAAAAATCCAAACCCGCAGAATTTCCGGTTGTATAAGGTCCCAAATAAAAGCCGTCTTTATTGTATCCGTTTGAAGTCAACAGTTGGTCCGGTTGGGCGATAACCCCCACATGAGTGCCATATCTCATCACATACAATTTTCCGTCGGGACCCACTTTCATTCCGCCTCCCGGGCTTCCGTAGGTAAAAGGAGCTGTCCAAGAACCGTTTTGAAGATCGTACTGTGAAATCATAGAGCCCGTATCGCTGTATCCCGTTGCATATAAATAACGTTCATTTGGAGAAAAAGCTACTCCATAGGTAGTCCCTCCTAAATTGGGAGTCGGCACCGTTTTTTGCGTTCCGACCACTCCTGTGGAAGGATTAAAATCGATCAATACTACATTACCCGGAGTACCCGGATACATTAGTGCCAATTGTGTATAACTTTTATTGGATGTAAAAATATAGGTAGACCCGGCAATGGGCAGTGTGTAAGAGATGGCAGCACCGATGACTCCGTTGTTGATCTCCCGAACGAGTAATTGATTTCCCGGATATGTCCGATAAATTAACCAATAAGAATTGTCCGTTCCCGTGCGGGGAACCAATTCAATGCTTTCCGACATACCGGATGATTCAAGTGATACAGTTCGATTGGGAACCCTATCACCTAAGCCGTTTTCCAAGGACATATCGATCACATGAGCATCCAGCCCGATAGGTATTTGCTGATTATTATAAGCATAATTTACAGCAAACAGCATGTATTGATTGTTACCGATATAACATGCAGCCAAACCGTCGGCGACCGAAGTGTTACCGGAAAAACTGCCGTTAGGCATGGGCTCGTTCCGAGCATTATACAATTGATTGTGTTGACTGTAAAAGATCAAACTACCGCCACAACCCGGTGCCGAAACCGACAACGAATTTTCACCTGAATTGACTTTGGAAGGTTCAGTAGGAAGAGAGGGTTTGATTTCTCCCTGTGCATCCTCGTTGAATATAATGCCGGCACCGGAAGTTCCGAAATACCAGACATCATCGGAAAACACATTGCAAGTTTCCTGAGCATAACTCACCCGGGAGAAAGAAAATAAACAAAGTATTATAAGCAATACTTCTACCTTAATTCGTTTGTGTTGTTTCATTTTTTATTCCGTAAATTTTAAGTTGTCAGTTATTATTTCTTGACTTTTGGTACACTTTTCCCAATGCATAAATAAATACACTGCCAAATAAGATCCAAACACCGTTTCCGACAGGTAAACCTCCGATCGGATCTCCTCCGGGACCATACAATACAGGTTCTTCTGTTGCGGACACTGTTCCCGGGGATTCAAACGGAACATAGATTCCCGAAAAATCGGAAGGCTCGGTTTGTTGAAATAACGGAGATTCATAAAGGCCTTCTCCTGATGAAGAAAAGCCATTTCCTGCCATACAAATTCCAAGAGGGAATGTTAATAATAAGCCGATAAATAAAAGCTTATTGCATGTTTTAACAAGTCTGTTGTTCATAAGCATAGATAATTAAAATAAGTATTACAAATATAGTTGAATAATTCAATATTTAAGATAAAAAGTCTCCATATAAAGTCTCATGAATGATTTCTCCTACGGAAGGATGAGGGAAAATCTGTTTTTTGAATTCCTCTACATTAAATTGTTTATTAATGGCTATAGAAGCAATGGTAATTAATTCGGATGCAAAATTTCCCAGTAAATGACACCCGATAATACATCCTTCTCTGTCTATTATCAGTTTGCAAAGGCCGGTTCCGAGTTCATTTTCTACCACGAATCGTCCGGAATAAGACATAGGCAGTTTTAAAACTTGATAAAAGGTATCTTGATCACGTAATTCTTCTTCTGTTTTTCCTACGCCGGCAAATTCGGGATTGGTATACACTACTCCGGGCATAGCTTCATAAGTCATTTTATCGTTTATTCCCAAGATATGATTTACTGCCACTTCACTTTCGCGGATGGCAGTATGAGCAAGTAAAGAAAAACCGGTCACATCTCCGCAAGCATATACATTGGGACAGTTGGTTTGCATGTATTCATTCACTTTAATTCCTCTTTCATTCAGATCAATCCTTGTATTTTCCAATCCATAGCCGTTTAAATTGGCTTTTCTTCCGACACTCACTATGATTTTTTTATAATATGTTTCTGTTTCCCCTTGCAGCGTACGGAAAAATTTATCGCACATTGGAGACTTTTGTGGAACTTCAGGACTTGTACGA
>DAIQOU010000398.1:0-4738 GCA_036787725.1 Bacteroidales bacterium | reverse complement strand
GCCTTTTTCTTTGAATAAAGAAAATGCATCTGCATCCAATACCTCCGACCATTTGTAGGAATAATAACCGGCTGCATATCCTCCCGAAAAGATATGACTGAAGGCCGGAGAGACAAGAGATCCTTTTAAGAGAGGAACTACAACCGTGGGCTCAATCGCTTTGTATTCAAATTCTTGGATATCTCCCGTAAACGGTTTCTCGATAGAATGATAAGCCATATCCAACAATCCGAAACTTAATTGACGCAAACATAAATAACCGGTATTAAAGTTGGAAGCGTTTATTATTTTTTGTACTAATTCACCCGGAATTTTTTCTCCGGTTTGGTAGTGTACGGCAAAACGATCCAAATATTCTTTTTCCAATAGGAAATTTTCCATTAATTGGGATGGCAGTTCAACAAAATCCCGATACACATTGGTTCCCGAAAGGCTCGGATAAACCGTATTGGCCAGTATCCCATGTAATGCATGTCCAAATTCATGAAGAAGTGTGTTGACTTCATCAAAAGTCAATAGAGCCGGTGTTGTTTCCGTGGGACGTGTGAAATTCATTACAATCGAAATATGAGGACGGATGTTTTCTCCGTTTACTATTTCTTGTCCCCTGTATTCCGTCATCCAGGCTCCGGGACGTTTTCCTTCCCGGGGATGAAAATCAACATATAATACGGCGGTATATTGATTGTTGTTATCAAATACTTCATATGCTTCCACTTCCGGATGATAGACCGGTATATCGGTATTTCTTTTAAATGTTAATCCGTACAATTCGGTTGCCAAATCGAAGACACCTCGTTTCACGTTTTCCAGTTGAAAATACGGACGAGTCATTTCATCATTCAGGTCAAACTTTGCATTTTGCAACTTTTCGGAATAATACGACCAATCGTAGGGCATTATTTCGATAGGGCTGCCTTCCGTTTTTTCTGCAAAACGTTGTATTTCGTTGTATTCTTCAAAAGCCGAAGCGGTATATCCGGTCAGCAATTCATTCAACAGATCATAAACGTTTTGTACATTTCCCGCCATGCGTTTTTGAAGAACCCGTTCGGCATAATTATTATATCCCAACAGTTTTGAAATCTCCAACCGGGTATTTATAATGTCACGGATGTTTTGTATGTTACCGAATTCCCCTTCAATGCATTTGGTGGTAGATGCAACATAGAGTTCTTTGCGTAAATCCCGATTGGAAGCGTATTTCATGAAGGGAATATAAGAAGGAGCCGACAGATCGATTATCCAACCGGTTTTTCCTTTTGATTTCGCTTTCAGAGCGGCTGCATCTCGCAGATCTTGCGACAGGCCTTCCAATTGTTTTTCATCCGTAATGTGCATCTCATATGCGTTGGTGGCTTTCAATACATTTTGCCCGAACTGTAAGGTCAACGAACTGAGTTTAGAAGATAATTCCCGGTATTTCTCTTTATCTTCGGGAGATAAACCGGCTCCTTGGTTGATAAATTCGTCGTATGTTTTATCCAGCAAACGAAGTTGTTCTTTATTTAAGGATAAAATGCTTTTTTTCTCGTATACCGATTTGATTCGCTCGAAGAGTTTATCATTCAAATAAATATTATTGGAATGTTCCGTGAGTTTCGGTTGAATAATCAAAGATACATCCATCATCTCGTCATTACTTTCGGCACTCAACAGATTGAAAAAGATCATGGAAAGGCGGTCCAATAAACTGCCCGAAAACTCCAAGGCTTCAAGGGTATTTTCAAAGTCGGGAACCGCTTTATTATCCGTTATCTTTTGGATCTCCCGGTTTTGTTGTTCTATGGCAAAATCAAAAGCCGGTTCAAAATATTTTATCTCTATTTTATCGAATGGAATGGTTTGATGAGGAGTTTCAAAGGGTCTCATCAAGGGATTGGCTGTTTGTGTCATACAAAAAACAGTTAAAAATAAAACAATTAATAAAAAAATCTTCTTCATAAAAGAATGTATTTGAAAAGGGTTTCCACTTAGTTTTAATCCGGTCGGTCGGGATCATTTTAATTCATCTTTCAAAAAACGAGCCGTATAATTATCTTTCTGTTTCTTAGACCTGACAAATTGTTCGGGTGTACCGGTAAAAAGCACGTTTCCTCCTCCTTTTCCACCTTCCGGTCCCATATCGATAATATGATCCGCACACTTGATTACATCCAAGTTATGTTCGATGATGATAATGGTGTTTCCTTTATCTACCAATCGATTGATTACATCCAATAAAATTTTGATATCTTCAAAATGCAATCCGGTAGTCGGTTCATCCAAAATATACAACGTTTTTCCCGTATCCCGTTTTGAAAGTTCGGTAGCCAGTTTTACCCGTTGGCTTTCTCCTCCGGACAGTGTTGTAGAAGATTGTCCCAATTTGATATAACCCAGTCCTACATCTTGCAGCACCTTAATTTTATGGAGTATGTTCGGTACATTTTCAAAAAACTCAACAGCCATATTAATGGTCATGTTCAATACATCGGCAATGGATTTGCCTTTATACCGTACTTCCAGTGTTTCCCGGTTATATCGTTTTCCGTGACAATCTTCACAAGGAACATATACATCCGGTAAAAAGTTCATTTCTACTGTTTTGTATCCGTTCCCCCCGCATGTTTCACATCTTCCTCCTGCTACATTGAAAGAGAATCGTCCGGGTTTATAACCTCTTACTTTAGATTCGGGCAATTCGACAAAAAGATTTCTTATGTCGGAAAAGACACCGGTATAAGTTGCCGGATTGGAGCGGGGAGTACGTCCGATGGGAGATTGGTCTACGTCCACCACTTTATCGATATATTCGATTCCGGTAATCGACTTATAAGGAAGGGGATCTTTCAGGCTTTTATATAATTTGGAACTTAATATCGGATGCAACGTTTCATTGATTAAAGTTGACTTTCCGCTGCCTGAAACACCGGTTACACAAATAAACTTGCCTAAAGGAAAAGTAGCGGTAACATTCTTCAAATTATTGCCGGAAGCCTCTTTTAATACAATTTCTTTCCCGTTTCCTTTTCTTCTTTGTTTAGGGACCGGGATTTCCAGTTTGCCATTCAAATATCCGGAGGTTAATGTATCGACCGAAAGCATTTTTTCCGGAGTTCCGGCATACACCACTTCACCTCCCAGTCTTCCGGCCCGGGGGCCTAAATCAATGATGTAATCGGAGTTCAGCATCATGTCTTTGTCATGTTCCACGACAATGACGGAGTTTCCGGTATCCCTTAATTGTTTGAGCGAGTCGATCAATCGAATATTGTCCCGCTGATGCAATCCGATACTGGGTTCATCCAAAATATACAATACATTGACCAGTTGAGAACCTATCTGAGTTGCCAAACGGATGCGCTGGCTTTCTCCTCCGGATAAGGAAGCGGAAGCCCGATCGAGGGAAAGATAATCCAATCCGACATCCAATAAAAAAGAAATGCGATCTCGGATTTCTTTTAATATTTCTGTAGCGATTTGTTTTTGTTTATCACTTAAACGGTCCTCTAATCCTACCAACCACTCCTTTAATTCCGAAATATCCATGGTTGCCAATTCGGCAATATTTTTCCCGTCAATAAGATAATGTAACGCTTCTTTATTCAGCCTTTGTCCGCGGCATTCCGGACATTGAATTGTTTTAACGAACTGATCCGCCCATTTTTGGGCCGTGGCAGAACTATCGGATTCTTGTTGTAAAGTGATATATTTTGTCACTCCTTCAAAAGAAAGAAAGTAGTTGGAGTTGCCTAACGAGCCGTTTTTTATTTTCAATCGTTCGTCTGTTCCGTTCAATATTTCGTCCAACGCCTCTTTCGGAAGTTTTTCGATGGGTGTTTTTATCGTTACGCCGTATTTCTCGCATATAGCTTCAATTTGCCAAAAGATCATTACATTCCGGTATTTTCCCAACGGAACAATTCCCCCCTGATAGATACTCAAATTCGGTTTGGGAATAATCTTTTGGACATCGATTTCATTTACAGTTCCCAATCCTTTGCAATGCGGACAAGCCCCATGCGGAGAATTGAACGAAAAATTATGAGGAGCCGGATCACTGTAAGCCAATCCGGTAGAAGGACACATCAATCGACGGCTGTAATGACGGACTTCTTCGCTTTCTAAATCCAGAATCATAAGCAGTCCGTCACCCTGCTTTATGGACATATTTACACTCTTTTTGATCCGTTGTTTATCTTTTTCGGATATCAGCAGTTTGTCTACCACCACTTCAATCGAGTGATTTTTATAACGATCCACCTTCATGCCCGGAATGATCTCCTTCAATTCTCCGTCAACGCGAACATTCAGAAACCCTTTCAATCGAAGTTGTTCGAATAATTCTTTATAATGTCCTTTCCTGTTTTTTACTACAGGCGCCAATAAAAATACTTTTTTCCCCGAATATTGTTTCAGAATCAATTCCAATATTTGTTCTTCCGTATATTTAACCATTTTTTCTCCTGTATTGTAAGAGAAAGCTTCTCCGGCACGAGCATACAATAAACGAAAGAAATCATAAATCTCGGTTGTCGTTCCTACGGTTGAACGCGGATTACGATTGGTCGTTTTTTGTTCAATGGAGATCACCGGACTGAGACCGGTTATTTTATCTACATCGGGACGTTCCATGTTTCCCAAAAAAGAACGGGCATAAGCTGAAAATGTTTCAATGTACCTGCGTTGTCCTTCTGCGAATATGGTGTCGAAGGCTAAGGAGGATTTACCGCTCCCGCTTAAACCGGTGATGACC
>DAIQOU010000397.1:0-4744 GCA_036787725.1 Bacteroidales bacterium | reverse complement strand
CTTTTAGCGTAGCGTTGAAAAAAATCAATGAATTACGCCACAAGAAGATGTTATTACATGCGAGTTCCATACGACCATAAATAAAAATAAATAATAACGTATGAAAAAACATAGATTTACATATATAGCGATAAGTGTACTGTTATTGCTGACCGGGGTATCGTGTGAAGATACACTTACCGAAAAACCGGATTCTTATTACATGAAAGATAACTTCTTTGTATCGAATGCAAATGTGGAGTTGGCCGTAAGAGGAGTATATGATATGTTGGGTAAAATGGAACATTACGGGCAGAATGAAATGGCTGTGCCGAGTTCGGATGATACCTATTATATTCAGGGAACCGGATCGGACAATACCCGGCGTGATATAGCTCATTATAATGTAACTCCCACAAATCAGTGGATCTATCAGATCTGGTTATATAAATATACCGGAATAGATCGTGCGAATTTTTTGATTGCGGGAGTTGAAACGATGGATGGTTATAAAAATGGAGAAAAACAACTGTTGAAGTACATGGCTGAAGCTCGTTTCTTGCGTGCCTTATTTGCCTTTGATCTGATTTGTTATTTTGGTGATGTTCCTTTTAAAACTACCTATTCGGGAAGTTATGAAGATGCTTATCAACCGCGTACCAATCGAGAAGAAATTTATGATGTTATTATTGAGGATCTGAATTATGCAAAAGAAAATCTGGATTGGGCTACCGCTTCCACTTCTCCCGAGCGGGCTACTCAAGGCGCTGCTCGCGGATTATTGATGCGGGTATTGTTACAGCGTGCCGGTTACAGTTTACAAATGAGCGGAAAATTGGAACGTCCCGATGAAAGTAAGCGGAACGAATATTTTAATGCAGTTGTAAAAGAATGGGAAGCTTTTCAACAAAATGGTTATCATGATTTTTATAATAGTTATTTGGGGTTGTTCAAAGGTTTTTCGGCAGGAGTTATCGATTCAAAAGAAAGCTTGTTTGAAGTTGCTTTTTATAATGCGAGCGGAGGTAAAGAAGATTCCGGAATCTGGGGAACATACAATGGCCCGTTGGTGGATGCTCCCGGAATTAAATCTACCGAAACCGGAAACTTTATGGGACGTGCCAATGCTTTCTTTCGGGTGGTTCCGGAATGGAAAGATTTTTTTGAAGATACAGACGAACGCCGGGATGTAATGGTATGTACCTATAAGTATGCTTGGGATAAAGATATTTATAATCATGTAAAGGTAGAACAAAAGAATACAAAAGATTGGTATCCCGGTAAGTGGCGCAGGGAATGGATGCCCTTGGGTTATAAAGATCCCAATAATACAGATGTAAATTATTGCTTTTTGCGGTATGCGGATGTAGTGCTGATGGCTGCCGAAGCCTATAATGAATTGAACCAAACAGGTATTGCCTGGACTTTATTAAACCGTGTAAGAGCGCGTGCCGGTGCGACCGCGATTACGACAGACAATTATGAGACATTGATGAAAGATCCAAAAGTATATAATCTTCCTTATATCAATGATGGAAATGAAGCCGGTAAATTCCGTACGGCCCTTTATTGGGAACGGGGCTTTGAATTGGCTTTTGAAGGACAACGAAAATGGGATTTAATTCGTTGGGGATTTTTGTCACAATCGCTGAAATTGTTTAACGAAAAAGCAAACACTCAAATGAAGAATAATTATCCTGCCGGAAAGAACTTTGTTTCTGGCAAACACGAGTTGTTTCCCATTCCGTTGGATGAGATACAGCTGAATCCTAAATTGGAAGGGAAAAATAACCCGGGTTATTGATTTCTTTATCATATAAAAGAGGTCGGTGCTTTTCAAAATATGCACCGGCCTCTTTTCGGTAATATCAATATCTATTCTCGCGGGATGTCGTCATAGCCCGGGTTTTGTTTCAGATGTGGATTGGAACCCAAATCATTCCTGTGAATAGGAAGAATTTCGGTATGATTGTCGGGATCCGGTTGTTTATCCCACCAGATTCCCGTACAGAATTTATTCCAGCGAATTAAATCGGTACGGCGTCGGCCTTCTCCGAGAAATTCCCGTCCCCATTCGTCTAACAATTCATTTTCGGTCAGTGTAACGGTTCCGTCCGGAGAATACAAATATTCGCTGTGTTTTTCCGAAGGATAATAACGTTTCCGTACTTGATTCAGTAATTTGCCGGCTTCCGAAATGTCTCCGGCCCTGAATTTACATTCGGCTAACGAGTAATATACTTCAGCCAGACGAACCAAGGCATAATCCGATTCGATTGCTCCCGGGTCGCCACTACGGTAAATAGGATATTTAACTAAGTGCCATCCCGAGTTATGATCTCCGTGATTCATGTTCGATTCTTTATCTTCAATGATTGTATTCGGATCGGCACCTCTGAATAACCCGACCTGATCACGTATATATAAGTCGTAACTTTGTCCCGGATTTTTCACCCTCTTTATCTCTCCGTTTTCTTCGTACTCCAAATATCCGTATAAGAACATTCCTTCCCGTTGGCTTATACCGCTCAAGTTCTTGTACAGTTTTAATCGACAATCTTCGGGATATTTCTTGAATTTGGCTACCGGCATTCCCAATTCGAAAGGATAAGGATTGCCGTCAATATCGAGACTCGGTTGTAACGCAAATTTCGGATTGGCCATTCCCCATTCGGTAAATCCCAGGTAGTCGATAGCTCGGGCGGGCAAACTCCACCAATACATTTTTCCGTCGTATTGCCAGTGAGCCCGGGTAAGTGCTCCGGTAAAAGCGAATATTACTTCATCGCAAGTTTCGTTATTCCAATCGTAAGGAGCATCCCATCGGTCGGCAATCTCATAAGTACCGTATGTTCCGTCAACAATTTTCTGAGCATAATCGGCACATTCCGTATACTTGGGGGTTCCGACCCACTTTTCCGCATTCAGGTAGAGTCTTACCAACAGGGCGGCAGCTCCTGCCTTATTCCATTGTCCTTGTTTGAATTGATTTCCTCCGGTTCCTTCCTTGGAAGGCAACAGATCGATGGATTCTATCAATTCTTTTTCTATAAATTCAAACATTTCTTGCGGAGGTACTTGTCCTACGGAATTTTTGGAGGGATCTACACTTACGGCTAACGGGATATTTCTGAACAGGTCAAAAACGTTAATGTAAAACCAGGCACGCAGGGTTTTCAATCCTGACTTATAACCGTTGAATTCGTCGGTTGTGCATCCAAAATCAGCAGGATTTAATCGCTCCAAGTCGTCAATAGCAGCAGAACAGAGCATAATACCTTGAAAATTGGAAAACCAACAATCTTTGGGAGCCGGATCGTCTATGGTCCAGGTATGGTAATGTTGGCGATGGAAGATCTGTCCGTCCAGCCAATCACCTTCCCGATTATAGGTAGCTATCATATCCGCCGAATTTTCTTGAATGTCATAGATTTGGGCTACTGTCCAAAAAGCATGTTCATAAGGACGGACTACGGCTCGGATAATATCGTCTTTGGTGTTGTAATAATTTTCGGAGGCAATCGTATCGTATAACTCTTCGGATAAGTCGGTACAACTTATTGTGCCGAACAACAATGCGATGAATAAATAGTTGATTCTTTTTATAGTGTTCATAAGTTTAACTATTAGTAGGGTTTATATGTGATGAGTGGGATTATGAATATTGAGATCCCCTATTTAAAAACTGATTTGAGCTCCGAAGAGGAATTGAGTCGAAGAAGGAAAATAGGTCTTATTCCCATCGAAAGTTCCGGGAGTCAGTCCGTTAGCCGGATATTGAGATGGGTCTATTCCGCTGAACCCGGTAATGGTAAACACATTTTTTACCGTTCCGTATAAGCGTAGTCTCTCTATCCACCGATTGTTTAGATCCAATGTATAACCTAAGGATAATAAATCCAGTTTAACATAATCACCTTTCTCTATAAAATAGTCTACCAACAGATTTTGTCCCGAAGTAATGTGTGCATTTTCTTTAAATGACTTTTTCTGCGTATTGTAGGGTACATATACTCCTTGCAGGCCGTAATATAAGTCATGAACATTAAAAATCTCAAAACCGAATGCACCGCGGAAATAAACCGACAAGTCAAACTTCTTATACCTGAATGTATTGGTTAAAGAAGCTGTGAATTTGGGAAGTCCGTTTCCGGTGGCCGATTTATCTTCCTGCTTGGCGTCTGCAATGGGGATAATCTCATTCTCTTTATTATAAACTTGCCAGTTTCCTTTATCGTCGACCCCGGCATATTTCCAAGTGTAATAAGTACCTACCCGTTCTCCCGCAATGAGTCGTATCAGACTTCCCGGGGAACCCGGCGCTTCCATGCCGCATATTTCATAATAATCTTGCCCTGTATAGGTTTGATTGGAGAAATTCAGAAACTTATTATTATTCGTGGCTCCCACAAACCCTATATTGTAACTGAAATCTTTTGTCTTCACAGCTTGTATGTTCAGATCAATTTCAATCCCCGTATTTCGCATGGTACCTACGTTGACATACATTTTATCCCACAAATAGGGGGGCAACGGTACATTGTAATCACCCAACAGATCTTGTTGTTTCCGATTGTAGTAATTAATACTTCCCGATACTCTTTCGAATAAGGCAAAATCCACTCCGATGTTAAAATTTATACCCTTTTCCCATTTGAGGTCCGGATTCGGGTTTTTGTTTGATCCCCATCCTTTATAATATTGTCCGTTATAAAAAACATCTCCATAGCCGGCATAAGTTGCCAATGATTTATAAGGATCAAAA
>DAIQOU010000396.1:0-4768 GCA_036787725.1 Bacteroidales bacterium | reverse complement strand
CTTTTCGTCCCCTCGCGAGGGGACGAAAAGGACCACGCGAACGAACGAATAACCGGTACCTTCCGAAAAAACAATTTACCGCATTTGAAAAGATACCCGGAAGCCAAACCGGGAATACTCGGAAGTATCCGGAACAAAATAAAGAATACCTTCTTCCTTCCGACACTTTCAGATTCGACATCAAAGGAAGAAGGTATTCTATAAATCGGCAGTTTTACTCAGAATTTATATTTCAAGCCGAATTCTACCGTAAAAGGCCTGATATAAGTCCCCGAAAGGATGGCTCCATCCATTTTCTTTGCTTCTTCTTCCGTAAACAAATCCGCTCCGGAGATGGTACCTTGCGCTCCTCGTTGATTCAGCAAATTCACTACGGAAGCATTTAATTCCAAATGTTTATTAAAAATGTAATTCGCTCCGGCAAATGTTTCCCACCGTCCTTTGAAATACAACGAATTGGTCAGATTGGCGTATTCCTTACTGAAATACCGGGCACTGGCCCATATCCTCAAATTATTCCATTGGTAACTCGGATCTATTTCTATTAATACCTTTGACACTCCGGTCACTGTATTCTCGTTAAAATTATAACTTGCAGACTCTCCGCCATCAAAATGCACTGTTCCCGAATAATTTTTATACTTAGGAGTTTGAATGGTTAATAAAAAATGCAAATTAAAATTTTTGAAGGGTGTAGCCATTACATCCGTTGTCCATCCGAATGTCTCTATATCATAAGCAACAGTAGGTCTTGCCACGACGCCGGATGCACTCGTAAAATTCACGGTGGAGCGATATTCATCGCGTTTAATATAGGTAGCTTTAGATACAAGGCTAAACAATTCATGATTGAAAAACAATCCGATACCCGCTCCCGGTATTTTAGACTTCTTCAGATTAGGTTCATTCCCGGCCGAATAATTTTCCAGGTGTCCGGCTTGTTCATTATAAGTAGCTTCTCCCAACCATCCGAACTTATTTGTCATTTTATAAACAGCACTTACCATAAACGCCTTATTCAACCAATCTTTATCTATTTTTGTCTTTTTATTGGACAAATAAGGAATATTATCGTCCTTATCTTCATTATTAATATAATCCCCTCTCAAGCTTTGGTATTCCAAACGCCCCCCTATATTGAGAGTTACCACATCCGCAATATCCCATTTATCCGTAACAAAAAGAGCTGTTTTGTTTTCCGTTCCGTTATGGTATTCCGCTATACGATAACCTTCACTGCCTTTGACAATCGAAGGATTCGCTTCTACCGTTTGTTGATAAGTTACCCCTTCCGTAGTAAACTTGTCGATATCATATATCCATTGATTCAATCCGATCTTCCACTCATGCCGGCCTGATTTTTTTCCTACTTCAAAAAGGGAGGTTAATGATTTTATGGGAGTTTTTCGAGAAGCCAGCGCCATTACACCTTGGTATTTTCCCGAAGAATCGATTCCGGTCATAATCGGCAAATACAAACCGGTTTTGGCAGTATGCCCCCTTATTATAAAATTCAAATTCAATCCGTTATGCAGTTTATTTTTCCCAATAATATCCAGTGTATGAGAAACCGATCCGTAATCATTCAAAGCATCTCGTTCGGCTATTTGTCCGGTTTCCGCATCTTTTACCGTAAACTTTTGACTTGGGATGTAATTATCACTTCCTATTTTAAAACCGGGCAACTCGGAAACCGACCCGTCCAAATGATATTTATAAGGAGCATATTGCTGCATGGTCATGGACTTGGAATCGGCATATTTATAAAAAGCAGAAATAGAACCCACTCCTCCGGTAAACTTATAATCTTGAGTTAATGCAACTTTATACAATTGAGTTTGATCATTATAATATCGATCGATATCATTTTTGTTTACCTTATAAGTTCCGGGATCATAATTAACAAAAGCGCCAATTGAAAATTTCAACCCGCCTTTCGTTAACGGGCCGCTTATATTAGCCGTTCCATTCAGCAAACCGTAATGATTTGAATTCAGGCTTACATTTCCCCCGTAATTATTTGTTCCCAGATTATTATAAGTTCCTACAGAAAAGCCTACATCACCTATATTAATGGCTGTTTGTCCCAGGTCCAATAATTTCACACCATTGGTCATGGCATCCATACGCCAGGATTTGAAAGGCATCTCCGGCCAAAAGAAATAAACCACCGGCAAATCATTTTCCAACACGGTCGTTCCTCCGACACTGGCCGGCAGTCCGATATTTACATTTCGGGGACCGGCATTCGCAGAAGCAGCATTGAGCATTACATTCCGATCATCCTTATTTTGCTCCGTTTCCTGCATTTTCAGCGAATCCTTCCGAACAATCTCTTGTGCATTTAAAATGCTGCAAGACATAAACACAAACAATCCTATATTTCCAATTATTTTTTTCATTGTTTTATTTTTTATTTTTGATATTTAAGGCTACATAAAACCCCTGTCAAGCTCCCGCACATCAGTATGCCTTTGCACAGGGATTTCTTATTTCTCATTAAGCGGATTGTTTATTTCTTACTTCCATACTGAGTTGTACGAGCATCCTTAATCACTCCTTTCCAATTCAATCCGAATGCAAAATCGTATACATTTCCTTCCGTATCCTTATGACATTCCATATCGTAAGGCACATCTTCCAACTGTTTTTCAACTGTGGACATATTAGCCGGCATTTGAAGCGGAAGAAGTCCGGAAGGCTCGTATTTTCCCGATATTATGTCCATTACGGCTTGTTCTCCGATTCCGAAACGGGCAATAATTCCATCTACTTTAGGTTCAAACTCATTGAATACCATAGGGCGGGTAAGGTTGGCAACCACGACTACCGGTTTATTCCCCATTCTGTTTTTAGTCGTGAGAATATTTGCCAAGTCCATGGAATTGGATACATTTACCGATTTTCCTTTATAAGAACGATCCGTTACAGAAGGATCGATTACCGGGTCGCCGGCAGCAATACTATGTTCGCGTGCTTCCGTCGCCGTATAAGTTTGATACTGCAAGGAAATGGGCACATATCCGTTTCCTCCCTCCTTACGATCATTTATATCATATCCGCCTCCGTCATTATTGCTATAAGGACTTGAAACAAAAACAATGGCAAAATCAGCTTCCTGCGGATTTTCGGTTACATTATAATATTTTTTGACTAACTCAATATCAATCGGATAATCCAAACTCGGATCGGACCAGTTGCCCCACCAATCTTTTACTGAAGGATAATACGCTTTGGGAATAAATACAGTCTTTTTCTCTTGAATCGGCAAAATATTATTTTTATTTTTAAGCAATACCACCGATTTTAATTGCGCTTCGTATCCAATCTGCATAAATTCGGGGTTACCCACTATTTCGGCACTCTCTTGCGGATCCAGGTAAGGGTTTTCAAACAATCCCAGCCGGAAGATATTTCTCAACAAGCGTACGGCCGATTGTTCAAAACGATTTCTCATGAATGATTTTCCATGTTCTTTTACACCCATCTTATAAGCTTCCAAAATCGGGCCCATTACATTGTTCCCGCCAAATTGATCCATGCCGGCCATCAAAGCGATATAATGCCTTTCCACTTCCGTCTTATCTTCCACTCCCCAAGGCTTACCGGCAAATTCATCCGGTGTTCTTCCTTCATCACCGGTGATTAACCAGTCGGTACAAACTACACCGTCATACCCGTATTTTTCCCTTAACAAATCGGTAACAATGTATTTACTAAACCCGTTGGCATAATTGGTTCCATCCGGCGCCCGATTATAACTAATAGTATAATAAGGCATTACAGCTGAAGCCATACCGGTTTTTCCGTCCAATTTAAAGGCTCCGTTAATAAAAGGTTTAAGGTGAGTTTCAAAATTATTTCCGGGATATACGGCAAATTTACCAAATGCCCAATGTCCATCGCGTCCTCCCTCTTCCGGTCCGCCGCTCGGCCAATGCTTTACCATGGCATTCACACTATGGTATCCCCATCCGGCATTAATTTCAGCATCCCCGTAAGATGTTTGAAATCCATCAATATAAGCACGAGCCATATCGGTAGATAATTCCGGACTTTCTCCAAAAGTCATATAAATACGGTACCATCTCGGTTCGGTTCCCAAATCAATTTGCGGAGATAAAGCAGTGGTAATACCCAACGCTCTGTATTCTCTGGCAGCAATTTCGCCAAAACGTTTTACAACACCGGGTTCAAAAGTAGCTGCCAGTCCCAATCCATCGGGCCAAACAGAGATCTCGCCTCCGGCTCCGGCATTAAATTCCGCTTTTGTATTTCCGGCAGCTTGTCCCGAATGCCTCGGGTCGGAACTTGTATTTCCCGGAATCCCCCATCCGATTCCTTCTACAAACGCTTGCATTTCATTGTTCCATCGAGCAGCAATTTCCGGCGTTTTTACCGATGTAATTAATATATGACGAAGATTATCATTCTTCAAAAACGCCTTTTGGGCATCCGTTAAATCCCACGCATTGGCTCCACTTTGAGAAAACGGTTTCCCGGCGTAGGTACCGGCTGCAAAACCGGCCTCATTCGACGGAATGGCCTGATGAATACTGTAAAGCATCAATCCGGCAATTTCTTCCAATGACATCTTTTTTGCCAGGTCCTTTGCCCGCTCATCTACCGGCAAACGCCAGTCCTCATATTTATCCAATTTTCCGTTTTTGTTCAAATCCTTGAATTTAAACCCATTGACGGAGAGGATTTTCACCCCCGATTCGGGTGAAAAACCCAATACCGGACCGTTAATGTTATTAACAATCTC
>DAIQOU010000395.1:0-4769 GCA_036787725.1 Bacteroidales bacterium | reverse complement strand
CCGTTGTTGATGGGAGCCGGAACGGGAGTTCCCGGTGGTGATCCGGGAGGAACTTGTTGTAAATAATTGGGATTATGAATTGCTCCGGTATAATTCGGATCAGCGGTGGTGCCGGCTACTACAGGAGCCGCCGACGGAGCAGGTGTACCCGGGGGCGGGAGGTGGTGGTGCCGGCGTTGCTAATATCAATGGTTCCACACTAATATCTAAATTGACATAAGCTTGCCCCAAATATTTTTCTGCTTCGTTAATTCTTGTATTTCGATCAGCTGTATTTGGAAAACCATTGTGAGTTATACCTATATTCAATTCTGTTTCCATATTAAAAAACACCACTTTTATATTTCGTTGATGAGAAATGTCATTAGGTAACAAGCGTATGGCTCCGCAAATATCGGGAATGACGGGTGGCGCTCCGGCTGTCGGAGTAGGGAATGCTTTCGCCCACAACATCAGTTCCTTGGAAAACTCTTTGTGGCAGGTTATTGCCACTGTATGAGTAGTATACTGAAAAGGAGTAGTTACGGGAATAGCCGGCAATGCATTCGGGGTGATCGTAAAATAGCCGTCATTTGTGGCGCTCGGATTATCGAATTCAAATTCTATCCTGTCCAATGGTTTCAGCGCTTCAATAAATACAAGCAGCCGGGCAATGTTGGGGTCGGGAGGCACGGGAGCGGGAGCAGCCCCTCCCGGCGGTACGGGAGGCGGAGGCGCTATCGGTCGGATGGTCATCACAGGGACTAAATATTCTACTGTCGGCATATTGGTCAACAATAATTTTCGATAATCCGTTTTATGATTTTCAATCATTTGCGTGTCGATATCAAAATGGATACTGCCGTCATTTCCGTCTTGCAGAACAGCCCCCGTGGTTCGGGGAGTTGAGGTGGCGGCACTGTCATAATGCCTTCCCATCGTGGTGTTAAAATCTTGGTCGTTACTCGGTAAATAAATGGTACCGTTGAATCCGGTTACCGAATTTGATACGCCTGCTTGCAAATCAGGGTATATATCTCCTACGCGGAACCAGGAGAATCCGAAATTGCCGTTATATCCCATCGTCGGACGGAATTCCAGTCGGCACTGTGCATCGCTGCCGTCGGGCGGATCTATATCCCGTCCCGCTTGTGCGACTACGGCTGTAGTAGTCGGGATTATTACCGTTGTATTGGTCAAGTCCAACGGAATATCGTGTCCGCCCAGACTTATCAATTGAGTGTAGTCAACAATGGGATAATCGGTTTGGTGAATGCATACCGGATTCGTTGCTCCGTAGGGTGCGGGTAGCGCGGGCAGAGAATTTATGGCTTGTGCAGGCGTTCCGGGAGTTACTTTCCCGTTTCTGTGGCGCATTTGTATCCTTAAATGGGTCACAGCGGGCGGAATAGCGGCCGGATCTATCGCATATACCGGAATTGCTCCTGCATAGATATTATTTTTTATCCTGTATCTTTTTTCTCCCCCCAAATTAATGGTAACAGGCATCATTTGTCCGTATAATCCTCTTGTGTGAATATGAAAAAACGCTATTTCGTTGCCGTGTATCGGAGTTAAGCGCAATGCAGCAGCAACAGGCAAAGAAGATGGCGAACCGACCGGAGCTGCCGGTGTAAATCGGATATTTTCATCTTGTGCAAAGTATATAGATTCTATTCGGGGTATCGCTGCTTCGCTGCTTGTTATTTTAATTGTTTTTCCGATATGATCCGGAGGAGCTCCGGCTGCGGGAGGGGTCGCTGCTCCGTATTCGGGAGATACGGCCAAACTTGCGAGGTTCAATTGTAAATAGAAAGTCATTCTAATTTCCGCTCCGGCCAAGTCTTCCGGAAAACTTACGGTAACCGTATTCCAAGGCGGGACCGGTGCGGCTCCGACCGCTCCTCCGCCGACGACCGGCGGATTTGCCGGATCGGGAGGGGGCGGAGGTGTAAGCGTTATATCGGGCAGGTAATAATCGATCTCAAATACCGGCTCAAATAAATGACACCGGATCAGGCAGGCCGATGCAGGCTCGGTATCAAATGTAAAACTTAATTGAGTATCTGTTTCGGCAGTTATTTCATAGGCAGTTGCCCCGGCCGCCAAGGTCGCACCCACAATAGTTACACCCGTTATGTGTGACATGATTATTTCAATTTAATTTTCATAAAACTATCTATCTGATGACTTGTAAGCGCCAACGACTCGCCTGTGGGATCCAACTCTCCCTGAAACGGTGAAGACGCTTGTTGCATTTGAAGCTCATTCGGCAAGGGAATTTGTCCGGTAGTGATGAATTGTATGCAATCGGGGCATCCCAAGGCACATGTTCCTTTACTTTCATTAATAAGTACTGCTCCTGTTTTCCGGACTTTTAACTTCTCAAAAGCGTTGCTCCATTGGACAACAGTCGGTATACAGGGCTTGGGCAATACGGAAGCCTTGCAAACGGTAAAACCCGGAGGTTGAAATACATTACCCAGATTGGTAGTGGTGGAAATCAGTTTCTTACCGTTAATGTGAGCAAACGGTTGATCCAATACGATGAGTATGCCGGGGGTCGTCCCGAATTTACATACACACATCGCTCCTTCTACTATAAATTCTTTTCTCATCTTCATTCTTTATTAAAAGAAAATTCCCGTCTTTACGGTATGTTTTTTCTCATCCGACCGGATAGATACGCTTTTACGATAGCATTCTTCTTTATCGTTTTCCAACAAAAGGTTCATATCCATTTTCAAGAGTTCGCCCGTTTTGGCTGTGCGGTAACCGAGTTTTCCTCTGACTGTTTTCATATCTTTTTCCCGGAATGCGGGATGGAGCGAATAATAATCCGGTTCCTTGAGCGCATGCAGTGATAACTTACGGCTTCGGACCGGGAAGTTCACAAAATCAAATCTCAGCGTATTGTTTCCGTAATTAAGGAAAAACAATTGTATGAAGGAATCTCTTAATAAGACTTCTTTGAAGCGAGATTCGTGAGTTAAATTGTTTTGCGACATTTCAAGGTAATTTCGAAAAGCTTGCGTTTTGTTCCTTTTATATAAATCCCGGCTTTTCTTTATCCATCTTTCTCTTATTTCCGAAAAATTACCAATGGATCTGATTTCACCTTTCAAATCGGTATTCAATTCGATGGGATATAATGCATTGCCGAGTTCTAACATTAAATTATCCATCACCTGTTGAGGAGCAACTCCATTTAACTTTGTATCCGTGCGCTGCTCCAAGACAAACAAACAGTTTCCTTTATTTCTTTTTGCATTCAGAACCATGTTTCCGGAATATTCATATTGGCTGTGATCCGGTTTTCTGTATCTGATAATTATTTGATAGATGCTTTTAAGCGTTTGAAATTGGTACATATTTTATGAATATTAATCGGCGATATATACATTTGAAGCACTCTTTAATTTCATGTCTCCTTGAGAAAGCATTTCAACAATATCGGAAGATGAAATCTTGATATTCTTGGAGACCGCTTTTGTGTATTTCCCAACTACCATTACTGCCATATCTTTTTTGGTGGTGAGTTTCATGTTGTTGTTTACCGTCGCAGTCAGATTTTTACCGTAAGAAATGGCGGCGTCATCCCGTACCATCATGGAAAAATGGGTTCCTACCGTCTGTATAGTATCTTTATCCGAGTTAATTACCAACTGTCTTTTGGCATTAATTTCGATATCTTTCGAGAGGATGGATATTTTTTCGGGAGCGGAGATCAAGATGCTTTTCCCGTTTGTGTCCAAGTGGATGATGTTTTCATTTTTATCTTTTATTGTAATACCCCATGCTGCTTTTGCATCGTTAAATTCTATCAGGTGTCCGGTACGTGTCAATATTGTTTTGAGATTGTTTTTTATATTTCCTCCTCTGGATGCCGAATTCAGCCCATGAAACATACTGCCGATAACAATCGGGCGTGACAATTGGGAAGCGTCGAGGAACGAAATTAACACGGAATCAGAGACTTCGGGAATCATGGTAACCCCACGGTCTACAGGGCCCAATCCCAATTCATTGCCTCCTGCAGAAATAGACATGCACGGAATCCACATACTGCACGGACGTTCATCAAACGGAAATTTAATTTGTATACGTCCGATTCCGAGCGGATCCTCATTTCGCCATACCTCACATTCGATCGGATTAATCACCGGAATCGGTATTTCCGGAGTAGGGAGGTATTTTAAGTCGGCGGGATACCCTTCAAAAAGGCATTTATATTTGCCCACCTCATCCAATTCGTGTATTGTTTTGTATACCCTGTAGAGGCCCATGTCGGTGCCTCCGGCTGTTTTGGGCATACCGATGTGTACCAATCTTCCGATGCGTACATCGCAGGTCTTGGCTTCTCCTTTGATATACAGCATTTGTGCCCCTGTCGACACTTTTCGTCGGTTGTTTTGTTCGATGAGGCTGCCCATATCCGGCACGAAAGCTTCTTCCGGTACATTGGGTTTGCGTTGACGAGTCAGCCGATCCGAAGGTTTTTTCAGTTGTTGCAGGTAAAAGCCGGCTCCTTCCACCTCTCCGGGAGAATCGGAACGCAGGGTGGTATGGTCTTCCCGGCGATAGTGATAGGTCGAGAATTCGTTGGGAAGCAACCGGGAACAAATATCAAAAGTCCGTAACTCCATATCGTATGTCAGTTCCACAACGGGAAACTCGGGATGAGGACCGATCGCCAAGTCCAATCCGGTATAATAAAACCGCTCCCGATATTGTCGGCAAATCCGTTGCAGGAATTGCCAATCGGTTTCGCGATACTGAATGGCGAAATC
>DAIQOU010000394.1:0-4774 GCA_036787725.1 Bacteroidales bacterium | reverse complement strand
ACCTTGCGGTTTCATCTCTTTTTTTATTGTAAGACAAATGTCTGTGCGCAATTTGTCACTCTCCGTTACTTTCGGATCGTCGTGATAAATGGCGATGTGTTCCATCCCTGCAGAAAAAAGTTTATGTTCTTTAACGAAGTGCCATAAGCGTTGCCACGTACCGCCAAAATCCAAGCTCCCATACTGTCCGGAGAAGTTAATATAGATAGCTTGTTTTGAAGTTATATCCATCAATTTGGGACCTTTTATTTTTAACTGTATGTCTTTTTTTTCTGTTTTCATAATTGTAAAATTTTTATTATTACGGTATTCTATCGGCGAAATACCATATTGTTGTTTAAATGCTTTTGAAAGTGAAGCCGGAATGTCGTATCCTACCCGATAAGCAATTTCGGAAACGGGGAGGTCGGTGTATCTTATCAACTTGGCAGCGGTCTCTAATCTTACCCTTATAATATAAGCTCCAATCGGCTCTCCCATAAATGCACGGGTTATTCGGTGAAAGTGATAAGGAGAGAAATGGCTTATTTCCGCCAGCTTAGTCAAATCAACAGCTTCATCCAAATGGTTATTGATGTATTCGATAATGATAGTTATCTGTTTTCTGTATTCTTCTATGGTAGATGTTCTTTGTTGCATAATTATTTTTTGAGATTATAGTTCTAACTTGACGGGACATAGGCATCGAAAACGATCTATTGGAGGATACTTACTAATACACAGAAAATACCATGTATTGTTGATAACTGTAAGCAAAAGGATCAATGCCGAAACAATGCTTGTAATACGTTCTGTTTTTGTCATACTTACTGTATTTATTTGTTTACTGCAAAAGTAAGATTCGAACAGATGAAAGGCTTTTCCTGTCTTGCTAATTTATTTTTTATCCACACATGTGTAATTTCTCCAAACAGATATTGGCAATAGTCACTTGCTTTCTTATATGCTTCGAAGATATAGTCTTTAGCTTTCTGTGTATAAAAGTCATTTTTTCCGGTCTTATAATTTATTTTTTCATATTTTTATTATTTATGAGATATAATACAATTTCTGTGATTTGAATTAACAGTGCAAAATTATTGAGAACGGAAATAATCAATAGATGATTAAAACTCTACCGATTATTAAAGAAGGGGCTGCTTGTACCAATATAATTTCCTTCAAATCGAAACGATTGTTTAAACGAATTCTCAGGAACAACATTTTTTATTATTGCGGAAATTCAGAATAAAAGAGGCTGCGGTTTTCGTAGCGAAAGTGTAACTTATCAAAGGTTACGATGGAAATGATGGTAATCGTAATATTTACTGAATGAAGCCCCCCAAATAAATTTTCTCTTTTTAAAAGCTGATACAACCGGATGTTGAGCGTGAAACGTGCCCGGGTGATCTTTTTTGTAATAGGCTCCTTGTGGAGAAGCCGGGCGATTTTCGTAAGGAGCTTTCCATATTAACGGGTTTTGGTAAGGATTAATATCGATAGCCATTCCGGTTGCATGTTTGGACAGGTTATTTGTTCCTGCTACTTTCCGATAACAAAAAGAAGAAGTATTATTGTTCTCCATTGAAAGATCATCATCCCAGTTAAAGACGGAAATAGGAACCGCTTGTTGGACGGGAAAACGTATTTCTTTGATTAATTCAAATATTTCTTGTACGTCTTTTTCTATTGCTTTATTTACAACCACTTGTCCGCGATGAAGTTGATCATCGAAAGAATAATATTCAACATTCAACAGGGTCAGTTGATTTATGATTTCGGAGGGAGCATTTGTTCCGGCAATCGCCTCTTCAAAGGTCATATCGCTGTCAATAATAATTTTTTCTTCCACTGTATCCATATTATTATCGTTATTGTCCGGAGCACCGGTTGGTACTGCTTCCATAGAATTTTCTTTCTTTTCGGATGTGGAACAGCCGGAAATCAATAAACCGGAAAAAGAAATAATCAAAAATAACAAGGGGCGATTCATTGTTTTTCTTCCGATTTGATAAAAACAGATAACAGAATATATAACAGGATGCTTACACTTATTCCCGGAAGCCCTAAAAAAGCAAAAAGTAAACAAGTAGCGACAATTAAAATATAACGCCTTTCATTTCCTTTGAATTTATATTGTTTGAACTTTAATGAAAACATAGGTATTTCAGAAACCATCAGCAAACAAAAAATAAGGATCAATGCTACTGTCACTCCGTATAATACAGTATGACTTACGTGAAAAGAGAAAGCGCTGATACCGTAAATTCCCGAACACCAAAATAATGCATTGGCCGGTGTTGCCAATCCTAAAAAGGAAACCGTTTGTCTGGTATCTATATTGAATTTTGCCAGCCTTAATGCGGAGAAAACCGGAATAAGAAAGGCTAAATAAGCAAGATAACCGGGATGGAGTTGATTTAAGAAAGAATAGACTACGATTCCGGGAGCCATACCGAAACTGATGGCATCGGCCAACGAATCCAATTCTTTTCCAATGGGAGAATAAGAATGAAGAAGCCTGGCTGAAAAACCATCGAAAAAGTCAAATACCGCAGCTATAATGACCCATATCAGTGCTTCTTTATATAAGCCTTCGTATGCCATCGTACAGGCAATGCATCCGGAAAAGAGATTTAAACAAGTAATTGTGTTGGGAATATGCTTTTTCATTAGGAGAGACGAGCTAGAGCGGTTTGGTTTCCTTTTACTTTTTGATCCATTTCCACCAAAACTTCCGAATCCGGAGGAAGAAAAAGATCTACTCGAGAACCGAATTTGATAAAGCCCAACTGATGATTGATGTCGCAAAAATTCCCTTCTTCTGCATAGGTTACAATCCTGCGAGCAAGAGCACCCGCAATTTGTCGGACCAAAATTTGTCTCCCGTCTTCCAGCTCGATGACAACAGTGGAACGTTCGTTTTCGGTGCTGGATTTGGGAAGATAAGCAGCCATAAAACGGCCCGGCTGATGAGAAGAATGAATTATCTTTCCTTTGATCGGAAACCAGTTCACATGCGCGTTAAATACACTCATAAATATGGATATTTGCAGGCATTCTTTTTGAAAAAATTCGTTTTCGGTCACATTTTCAATAACAACAACCGTCCCGTCTGCAGGGGAAGCTATTATATTGTTTTCGGTATAAGGAAAAACACGGGGAGGACTTCTGAAAAAATTGAGTACAACAAAAAATAGTCCGATAGAAACCATACCTATAAAATAGAAAAACAAGGATTTTCCTTTTATATGATATAAGATCCCATTAGTCAAAAGAATGAAGATAATAAATGTTATAATTATTTTATATCCCTCCTTGTGAATTCTCATGCTGAAAAATTATTATGGCATGCAAAGATATGTTGAATTTGAATTATTTCCAAAATATATATTAAACGATTCGGACTTTGAAGTAACCCTCTTGTTGTAACAGAGTCAATATTCTTTCTCTGAAATCTCCTTGAATGATAATTTCATTTTCTTTTGCAGAACCGCCGACTCCGCATTTTATTTTCAGAAATTTTCCCAATTCTTCCAAATCAGCTTGGGTCCCGGTAAATCCGGTAATTAAAGTAACTGTTTTCCCGCCTCTCTTTTTTTTGTCCAATGAAATACGTAATTGTTGTTTTTCTTTAGGAAGTGTTTCGGATTCTTCTTCATCTCCTGTATCATATTGAAAGTCAGGATTAGTCGAGTACATTACCCCCAGCCGATCTTTCCAATCATTTTTCTTCATATTTTATTTTTTAAATACAAAGGTAGATATTTTTTTAAAATCCTATATCTTTGCCTCCCATAATTGTAAGTCATATAAAATCAATGGCAAAAGGAACGAAAAATCCTCAGTGGAATGTGCCGGAACCGACATTAAGACGATTGCCTTGGTATTTGGCTTTTATTAAGTTATTGAAGAAAAAAGGAGAGGTATTCGTTTCCTCTACCCGAATGTCTAAAGAGATTAATGTGGATGCTTCCATGATTGCCAAAGATTTGTCCTATATAAATGTGGTCGGTAAAACCAAAGTCGGGTATGACTTGAATGCATTGATAGATGCATTGGAGTTGTTTTTGGGTTTTACCGTTACACACAAGGCTTTTTTATTTGGAGTAGGAAGCTTGGGGGCTGCTTTGTTGCAGGATTCCGGATTGAAACAGTATGGTCTCGAGATTATTGCCGGTTTTGATGTTAATGAAAAGTTGTGCGGCAGATTTATTAATAATATTCCGATTTTTCATATTTCCGGTTTTCCGGTCAAACAGCAGGAAATGCAGGCAAATATAGGGGTGTTAACCGTTCCGGTAGAGAAGGCTCAGGAGGTGGCTGATCTGATGATTGAATGCAATGTTAAAGCTATTTGGAATTTTACTCCTTTCAGAATTCGTATCCCGGAACATGTTGTGGTGCAAAATACTTCTATCTATGCCCATTTAGCGGTTATGTTTAACCGTTTAAATTCTATTAAATAAATTATAACGAACCGTATGTCAAATAATTGCATATTGCAATAAAAAAGATCCGTATAACGTTTAGTAGTTGAGATTATACATCTTGGGTCATCCGTCCTTTTGATAAAAAAGGATTGAGAAGAGCAATTAATTTGACAAATGAATATTATGAAAAAATTCTCTTTTCGTTACATGAAAGGTTTTATTGGTTTTGTACCAAAAAAATATGCAGGAATAACTGTTTTATGTTTCGCTGTCTTGTTTGGGGTTGTCTTTTCGGGTTTCGGATCGGTTAACGACGGTTCCCGTTATGCTTTAAATTCCAAGCTGGCTGCCGGAAAATGGAT
>DAIQOU010000393.1:0-4780 GCA_036787725.1 Bacteroidales bacterium | reverse complement strand
ATGAGAAGAGGAAAAAATGAAAATGGAAAGAAAATAGGTGCTCACTTTTGGGGAGACAATCCCGGAATAACCAATATAAGTCTGAAAGTATCTAAAGATATTTCAATCTATAATTATAAACTTCCCGTCTCACTCTATGGAGTATGGAATCCGGAAGGTAATCAGGCAAATATGCAAGTGGCACTGACTTTATTTTCAATGTAAGATTCATCTGAAAACAATCAAAATATTTATATTATGAGTTTTAATATTCCCGAAAATGGACAAAAGAGAGTGATTATTGTTGGTGGAGGATTTGCCGGGCTTGAATTGGCAAATCAGTTGAAAAAATCGGATTTCGAAGTTGTACTGGTTGATAAGAATAATTATCATCAGTTCCTGCCGCTTATTTATCAGGTAGCTTCTGCCGGAATTGAACCCTCTTCGATTTCTTTTCCTTACCGAAAAATATTTCAGAACAGGAAAAATTTCTATTTCAGGATGGCAGAAGTCAGGGCTATTATACCTGAAAAGAATATGATTCAAACCTCAATAGGAAAAGCTAAATATGATTATATAGTTTTCGCTGCCGGTACTGCAACAAACTACTTTGGAAATAAACATATTGAGGATGTTGCTATTCCCATGAAGAATGTCGCTGAAGCTATGGGGTTACGAAATGCCCTGCTGGCAAACTATGAAAGGGCAATGACATGCGCTTCAGAAGAGGAAAAACGGGAATTACTGAATATTGTTGTTGTCGGGGGTGGAGCGACAGGGGTTGAGGTTGCCGGGGCAATATCTGAAATGAAAAAATTTATACTACCGAATGATTATCCGGAGATGGATAGTTCAGAGTTAAATATATATTTGATAGAGGCTACCGATCGTGTTCTATCAGGGATGTCGCAAAAATCCTCTGAAAACTCGTTAAAGTTTTTGGAGGATATAGGTGTAAAAGTTTGGTTAAATGAAAAGGTTACCGGTTATCAGGGGCACAAAGTAATGCTGGAGAGCGGCAAATCCATCCCTACTCGGTCCTTCATATGGGTAAGTGGTGTAACCGGAGTTTCCATAGGTAATATGAACCCATCGATATTGGGAAGGGGAAATCGAATTAAGGTTGACGGATTTAACCGCGTCGAAGGATATAAGAATATCTTTGCCATCGGAGACCAATGCCTGCAAACAACAGATGAAAGATATCCGTATGGACATCCGCAAGTTGCCCAGGTGGCAATTCAACAAGCAAAACAACTTGCAAAGAATCTAATCGCTTTAGACAAGCAAAATACAATGAACCCTTTTCGATATAAAGACCTCGGCTCTATGGCTACTATTGGCCGTAATAAAGCTGTGGTTCAAATGGGTAATATCTCGATGAAAGGATGGTTTGCATGGTTCATATGGTTAATGGTACATTTACGTCCTATTATTGGTTTAAGAAACAAGCTGATCATTATGTTCAATTGGTTTTGGAACTATATAACCTATGGTCATTCTTTAAGATTCATCGTTTATGCCCGGAAAGCTAAAGAAATACAACATCGTGAAGAACGTGAAGCGATTGCACATTGGGGAGAAGATATATTAACTCAAATTAAGCAATAGCAAATCCCGGTAATAGAAACCATCCCTAAGGTCGCATATTTCTCGTCCGGTTATGAATCGGATGCGATCTGCCTCGCGAAGGGTAAACCGTCACAATGCGGCGTTGCAAAAAAGCCGGTTAGCAAAAAATAATACTGCGCAAGAACAACCCATTCACCGGCATTTCGAAGACACTATCAAGACTCGCCGCAAGAGCCAACTTCGTTTTGCTGCAAAATGCAAATTCAAATTGCAGCAAAATACGAATTCATTTTGCCGCAAAACACCGGGAGTATTTTGCGGCAAAACGAAGTTGCAAGTTGCAGCAAAACGAAAACGCATTTTGCAGCAAAATGAAAATACCCGTCTGTATAACCCGAAAAACCCGGAGTCGCTAAATAATCGCCCGTTAAACGAATTCGTGATAATCCGGGCAATACAGATACTTTTATGTATTTATTCCGGATTAAGTGCCGGAGGATTATAAACTCCGCCTTTCGAGTTTTTCAATGATTAATCCGGGATTAAAACACGTATAATAAGGAAGGAGAATTAGGATTGTCAGTATGAGTTAATGAACACTTCATTAAAGTCAGACCTATAAAACCCAACAAACCGACAAAGTGGAATTTTGTTCTCTATTTGATTTATCAGATGAATCTTCAGACCCGGAATTCCTTGCTCCTGATTGGTGAAATTTTCACAATAAAAAAGACTAAATGCTTCATTAAATGGCTCAAATGCTTTGGCAAAAACTCATCAGTCTGAAACCCTGCCTCCCTTCTAAAAACAAAAAACAGCCACATATTCAATGTAACTGTCTCTTTCTCTTAATGTGATCCGAGCGGGATTCGAACCCACGACCCACAGCTTAGAAGGCTGTTGCTCTATCCAGCTGAGCTACCGGACCGTCCTTTTTTGCGACGACAAAGGTAAGCAAATTTATGGAAAAACAAAAAGATCATGGAGAAAAGTTTGAGAAACAAATGGATAGAAAAAGGGCAATCTATTCCCACTTATCGACCTCCAATTCCAGTTCGAATCCGGTCAATGCATAAAAACAGTTTTGTAACCGATGCAAATTCAGCGAACCGGAAAAGACACAACCAAAAGGAGCATTCGAGTTCTCCAGGATGTGTCTGAAAGTGTCTCCATCCTTTATGATGGCAAATTGGGTCTCTACATTATTAGTATAATATTCATATAAATAAATGGTTTCCGGAGAGGGAAGTTTATATACCCGAACGGAAGGATGCTCTTTGAATCCGGCCCCTTTTAACAGATTTCCGGAAAGGGGAATGGCACGAATTTCGTCATAAGTGGCATATCCGTCTGTAGTTTCCACTCCGGTTCGAAAAATTTCATTGATTCGAACATTTATCTTTGTCTCTGTACTCGGAACACTTCCGGATATTATTTTTGAGACATAATTGCCTACCATTAATTCGTTTGCTTTCATACGTTATTTTATTAGGGTCATTTTGTTACATAGAACAATAAAAGCAAACAGGTTGTTTTAAGCCGGCCACTCGAATTTACTTTTTATCTTTTATGATTTCATTGGCACGATCAAGAGCCACGTTGATATTGGGACAAATGTTCTCTTGTCCGATCAATTCATAAAACCCGGATCTTTCCAATACCCGGTGCACTTTTTCATTCACACCGGACAAAACAACGGTAATATTTTCTTTTTTAGAACGACGACATAGATTAGTTAAATTATGAATACCGGTGGAATCGATAAAAGGAACTTTTCTCATCCGTATAATACGAACCAAAGGTCGGTTCCGCATTCGAACCATTTGTTCTTCAAATTTATTGGCAATTCCAAAAAAATAAGGACCGTTAATTTCGTATACTTCCACTTTCTCCGGAATAAAGAGGTGCTCTTCGGGCAAAGCAATGTCTACTTCACTGCTTGGATCGATCTCATCGGTGATCACCGATATATTGGTTGTTTCGGCTACACGGCGCATAAACAATAAGCAGGCAATAACCAATCCTACCTCAATTGCAATAGTCAGATCGAAAATAACTGTTAAGAAAAAGGTAATTAACAATACAGCAACATCCGATTTCGGATTTTTTAATAAAGATTTAAAAGTTCTCCATTCACTCATATTGTAAGCTACAATCACCAATACCCCGGCTAAGCATGCCATAGGAATATATTGAGCTAACGGCATCAAAAATAAAAGGATAAGTAATAATACCACAGCATGAATAATTCCGGCAACAGGTGTTTTTCCTCCATTATTGATATTGGTCATGGTTCGGGCAATGGCACCGGTAGCAGGGATTCCTCCAAAAAGAGGGGTAATAATATTGGCAATACCCTGTGCTATCAATTCCGTATTGGAGTTATGTTTATCGCCCGTCACCCCGTCTGCTACCGTAGCCGACAACAACGACTCAATGGCCCCCAACACAGCAATGGTAATGGCAACAGGTAACAAATTACCTATTGTTTCCCAAGTAAAGTGAGGCACTTCTGCATCAGGCAATTCGGATTTAATGGAAAAGCGGTCTCCTATGGTTCCGATAGAATCTATTCCGGCATACGTTTTCATAAGATAAACCAAGATCGTTACCACAATGATTGCAACCAAAGAACCCGGTATTTTCTTCATGAAACGAGGTGTCACAATGATAATAACAATACTCAAAATTCCTATAAAGGTGTTCCATCCGTTTATTGTCCCAAAATGCTTGAAATAGAATATCCATTTCTCCACAAAATCTCCGGGAATCTTTTCTCCTCCGAAATCCAATCCGAATAAGTCTGCAATTTGAGTAGAAAAAATGGTCACGGCAATTCCGGCCGTAAATCCGACAATGATCGGGTAAGGAATAAATTTTATAATTGTTCCCAATTTAAATATTCCCAATAAAACCAAAATAACTCCGGCCATCAGAGTAGCCAATATCAATCCCTTAACCCCATAAACAGGATTCTGTACTATTCCGTATACAATAACAATAAACGCTCCGGTAGGACCTCCTATCTGTACTTTACTCCCTCCTAAAAAAGAAATAAGAAACCCGGCAATAATGGCGGTAATCAATCCTTTTTCGGGAGTAACTCCCGAAGCAATCCCAAAGGCAATAGCCAAAGGCAACGCTACAATCCCGACAATAATTCCTGCCATGAGATGCAGAAAGTTACAAATCACTCAAGATCAGGTCATTCTAGATTATTTTGTGTTCC
>DAIQOU010000805.1:0-1429 GCA_036787725.1 Bacteroidales bacterium | reverse complement strand
CGTATTGTGCGAATAATCCGGTGAATGCCATCGATCCGCGAGGGGACAGCATTTGGTATACGATTGATCAAAACAATATAACGATGCATGTAACCGGTAAAGTTATTAATCAATCGAGCGATAATATTAATGTGGAACGGGCTGCCAAGGATATTGCTGCAAGTATTGATGAGGTATTTAGCGGTAAGTTTGAAATGGATGGGCAAAACTATACTTTATCGACAGATATTCAGTTGGTGGATGTTGGTTCAATGAGCGAAGTGCTTGATTCGGATCATTTATTCGTATTAGCGGATGCGGACGGGAAAGGAGCCCGAGGATCAACAAGTGTTGAGGAAGCCGGAAGAGCTTTGACAATTAATGCCGGGGATTATGCCAATGATAATTGGTTTTCAGATCGTATCAGTTCAAATAATACCCGATCTGCAGTCCACGAATTTGGACATGCTGCAGGTTTGGGTCATCCGGAGAGAGAAAGCAATAACGATAAATATCGACGTAATTTAATGAACCAAGGAAGCTCCGGGACTCGAATAATTCCCGAACAAAGGAGAATCATGTATAAAAGAAGAAATACCATTAATAAAGGTCCCAATTCTTACATGGGCAGACCGTATCCGTTCCTTCATTACCGTGAAAAAGGAAAATGGCATACATCTCATATAAATAAAGTAGGATTGTGGCATCGCAAATAATATTCTTATGAAAAGAAAAATTATTGTAATAACATCTTTTTTTATCTGTTTGATTTTTACTTTTTGTTTTTTGAAAATGAAAACGGATATTTATATCGGAGATTACTCCTCGGATTGTTGCAGTATTGATATCAGATTAAAAGTAGACAATAAATTGGTCTTGGATGACAGTCTGTTCAGTTCTTCCTATAAAACGACTGTTGTTAAAGAAAGACTGAGGTGCGGATTTCACACTGTCGATATATCGTCGAAAAAGGCCGCTCTGAATCAAAGTAAAACCATATTTCTTTTACCCAATCAACATGTATATATAGAGTTTTTCTCGGCAGATACGTTATGTTTGGAAGAAAAGTTGAGAGCTTATGAAACCTTTCCTTTTAGAAGAGATACATTGATTGATGATGATTTGTTTCATATACCGGATACGGCAGCAATTATTGAAAATTATGAATCGTCTTTTTGGATAGAAAGCAGGTTTAATCCGTTTTATTTAGAATAATTGCAAATTTGTATTTCGGTCAATTTGAAATCAAAATCGTAGAAAATCCTGCGGATCATTTATTTTGATTCGCAGGATTCTCATTCTATATTTGTACAGGATTAATTATCCTTTAAGGGCTTATTTGGCCGAGAGTACGAATCAAGAGAAACAACCGTACAAATACAACGGCAAGGAGTTCGATCATCAGTTGGAATTGAATTGGTACGACTACGGCGCTCGGTTTTACGATCCG
>DAIQOU010000392.1:0-4787 GCA_036787725.1 Bacteroidales bacterium | reverse complement strand
TTCTTTGAAGATGTATAATTTAATTATAACCACTTGTTAATAATTTGAAATATGAAGAATGGTGTAATGATGCAGTATTTTGAATGGAATCTTCCCAATGACGGAAATCTTTGGAAGCAATTGAAGAAAGATGCGAAACATTTAAATGATATAGGCGTCACATCCATATGGATTCCGCCGGCCTATAAGGCGGATGAACAACAAGATGAAGGGTATGCTACTTACGATTTATACGATTTGGGAGAATTTGAACAGAAAGGAACGGTAAGGACTAAGTACGGAACCAAACAAGAACTGATTGAAGCTATTCAAGAATTGCATAAATATCAAATTTCCGTTTATTTGGATGCCGTGATGAATCATAAGGCAGGAGGAGAATATATTGAGAAATTTCGTGTTCAGGAAGTGAATCCGAACGATCGAAATAAATCGGTAGGAGAACCGTATGAAATAGAATCTTATACAGGATATAATTTCCCGGGTAGAAATAATGTTTATTCGGATTTCAAATGGCATTGGTATCATTTTTCCGGAACGGATTATAATGTTTCCAATAAAAAGAACGCCATCTATCGTATTTTGGGAGATAGTAAATATTGGAGTGAAGGTGTAGATGACGAAAATGGAAACTATGATTATTTGCTGTGCAATGATTTGGACTTGGATCATCCGGATGTAATTAAAGAACTGAATCGTTGGGGAATTTGGGTTTCCAATGAATTATCGTTGGATGGAATGCGGCTGGATGCCATTAAACATATGGGAAGTGCATTTATCAAACAGTTTATGGAAAAAGTACGATCCGATCGCGGTGACAGTTTTTATGTAGTGGGAGAATATTGGAAAAAAGATTTTGAAGTATTGAAAAATTACCTGGAGTTTATGGAAGGCCAAATAGATCTGTTTGACGTTCCTTTACATTATAAAATGTTTGAAGCTTCTCAACAAGGAAGGGATTTTGATTTAACCGGCTTTCCGGATGGAACACTGGTAGCAGACTTCCCCGAAAATGCAGTTACTTTTGTGGATAATCATGATTCTCAACAAGGCAGTTCGTTAGAATCGGAAGTGCAATCATGGTTCAAACCAATGGCCTACGGATTGATATTACTGATGGAAAAAGGATATCCTTGTATTTTTTACGGTGATTATTATGGAATAAAAGGAAAAAAGTCACCTCATCGTAAAATCATTGATATTTTGTTGGAAGCCAGGAAAAAATATGCTTACGGGACACAGAATTATTATTTCGATCATCCCAATACGATTGGTTTTACTCGTATGGGAGACGATGTTCGTCCCAATTCCGGACTGGCTTTTCTGATATCAAATGGAGAGGATGGAAATAAGGAAATGAATGTGGGAGAACAACATAAAGGAGAAACTTGGCATGAAATTACAGGAAGTATTCCGGATGAAGTAGTAATCGGAGAAAGCGGAAGTGCATTATTTCATGTTTGTGGCGGTAAATTAGCTGTTTGGGTGAAAAAATAGGGATTATAAAGAAAGAGGCTGTCTCCAACAGTCCGGGCATTTCCTGAAGAGCTTACGAATTGCAAAGTCCGTTTCGGGCCTTCCCCGAACCGGACTTACTATATCCATAATCTATTCGAAGAATGCCGGGTCTTTAGATACAGCCTCTTCTTGTTGTATTTTATTTTACATTTATTTCTATTTTTCCCGATTTCAGTCCTTTCGCTTTGGCTGTCAATATCAATTTGCCTCCCTTCTCTCCTGCTTGAACGATTGCTGTCAGTTGTCCGTTGAAAACAGGCATTTGGGGCAGATGAAACAGATCGAGAGAAGTGGCGTCTCCGTTGGCGGAAGCCCTGTATTTTCCGGCTCCTTCCGTTGCAAATTGAATCAAGCGTCCGTCTGTAGGACAGATATTGCCGTCTTTGTCTCTCACCGATACCCGGATGTAAGCAAGAGCCTTACCATCAGCTGCAATTTCCGAATGATCGGTTGTCAATTCAATGTGATGGGGTTTACCGGCTGTACGCATTGTTTTTTCTTCTGCCGGAGTCCCGTTTGCGGTATATGCTATCACTTTAACTTCTCCCGGTTCGTAAATCACCTCCGGCCACATCAAACGATAACGTTCTTGCAACGAATTATTGTTTTTGCTTCGGATTCCATAGCTTTTGCCGTTCACAAATAATTCGGCGGAAGGATGGTTGGTATAAACAAATATCGGAGTGATTTCACCTTCTCTTCCTTTCCAATTCCAATGAGGCAGTATATGCAGTGTATTTGCTTTTTTGTTCCAGACACTTCTGTACAGGTAGTAACGATCTTTCGGGATACTTGCCAGATCAATGATTCCGAACAGTGAACTGTGGTTTGGCCATGCATCGGTATCGTAAGGAGAAGGTTCGCCTAAATAATCGAAACCGGTCCAAACGAATTGTCCCAACGTCCAATTATAATCTTCTGCTAACGCAAAATCGTCGTCCGGAAGATTTGCCCAAGAACAATATTCCAAATCATAAGAAGAAGATTGGTGATCTTCATAAATGGCATGTGCTTTTTTTTCGGCCGGAAATTTATATACTCCCCTCGAGCTTACTGTGGAAGCTGTTTCCGAACCGAGGACTAAGTTTTGAGGCAGTTTCTCGTAGGCTTCTGCATAACGATGAGCACGATAATTAAATCCCGGAACATCCAACAATGCCGCAAAACCGTTATTTAATACACAATCTACCCGATCCATTCCGCAGGTAACCGGACGGGTAGGGTCTTCCCGGTGACAAATTTCTTGAAGAAAGGAAGCCACTTTATATCCTTCATTGCTGCATTGTGTCGGCACTTCATTGCCGATACTCCACATAACCACGCTCGGATTATTACGGTAATTATGCAGCATATTTATCATATCCTTTTCGGCCCACTCTTCAAAGAAACGATGATAGCCGTTGTTGCATTTGGCTTTTTCCCATTCGTCAAACGGTTCTATCATCATCATGAAACCCATTTCGTCACACAGCTTTACCAACTCCGGAGTCGGCATGTTGTGAGCTGTACGAATGGCATCGCACCCCATATCTTTTAATAATGTTAACTGATAACGTAATGCCGAGGTATTAACAGCGGCTCCCAGTGGTCCCAGATCGTGATGATTACATACACCTTGAAATTTTCGATGTTTTCCATTTAAGTAAAAACCTTTATCGGCGATCAATTGAATACTTCTGATACCGAATGAAGTGGTATATTCATCTTTCAATATTCCCTTCATATAGATTTTGGAAACAGCTTTATATAAATAAGGTGTTTCGGGAGACCACAGATGAGGATTTTCAACAATGAAGTGTTGCTCTGCCGATCTTCCATGTACAATCTTTTGTAAATTGTCCTTTTTTGCAATGACTTTGTTATCGGCATCATGTATTTCCGTAACTATTCTGATTTCTTGGTTTTCGACTTGACGTATCTCGGTTTTTAAACGAATCGAAGCATATTCCTTCGAAACGAAAGGTGTTGTAATATAGGTTCCCCATACGGGAATATGTATTTCATCGGTTACTATTACATGTACATTCCGATATAAACCGGCCCCGGGATACCAACGAGAGGACTCCGGCTTATTTTCCAATCGAACCGCAATCAAATTTCCCTTTCCGTCAGGCGTTAACAGATCCGTAACATCACAATGAAAAGAATTGTATCCGAAAGGCCAAAAACAGGCTTCTTTTCCGTTAACATATACCCGGGCTTCGCTCATGGCTCCGTCGAACAATAAAGTCACTCTCTTTTTACCTTTTTCAAAGTCTTCTACACCAAACCGATTGCGATACCAGCCGATACCGATGTAAGGAAGCCCTCCCGTACGGCCGGTTTTGACTGTCGGCACCTTTTCTCCGTTTTGAATAACCGCTACTTCTTGTAAGTCGTACTTTCGGTCGAATGGCCCGTAGATGGCCCAATCATGCGGTATGGTCACCGTTTCCCAATTTTTATCATTGAAATTTATACCGGCAGCTTCCGGATAATCCCCTTTAACAAACTTCCAATTTTTTTCCAATAAGAATTCGTTTCGTAGGGATTGAGCCTGCAAGGAGACTGTAAAGAATAGAGCTAACGAGATGAGTCTGATATAGTTCATATTTTAATACTATTGGTGTCCTAATAATTTTTTCGTGGCAAGGCAAAGTTAATTATTTAATCGGACAGTTACATTAAAATAGTATTATTGAGAAGGTTGTTTTTATTCCCATTTCCCCAATTTTGGAAGTATTTCCGTTTCCAAATATTGTTGAGCTTCTTTTTGAGTTTCTTTATCCAAACCGTCATTAACATCCGTATATTCCCCTCTCCATTCTCCATTTTTTGAATAAGCAACCCAAACCACTAAGGAGACCGGAGTTAACGGCTTATCACTCACTCGACAATGATAAATACAATTTTTCAAAGGATTATAAAAATAAATCCAATACCAATTATCCCGATGATATTCTTTATAAATTGAATCTGAGGCAGAATATTGCGGATATTGTTTCTTAAAATCATGAATTCGGGAAAGCAGTTCTTCTTCCGATAATTCAAAATCATAATATTCAGCATAGGAGTAACTCCCTGCCGCAATTTTTTTGCATCCCGAAAAGGAAAGGAAAGATAGTCCGATAATTAAAATAAAAATGTTTTTTCTCTTTTGCATTCTCCTAATTTTGGAAGTATCTCTGTCTCCAGATATTTTTGGGCTTCTTTTTGGATTTCTTTATCCAAGCCGTCATTAACATCCGTATATTCCCCTCTTGATTCTCCATTTTTTGAATAAGCAATCCATG
>DAIQOU010000391.1:0-4799 GCA_036787725.1 Bacteroidales bacterium | reverse complement strand
ACTTTAAGAGGATTCAATTATGCGAGGAGAACACCGATCCATACTTTCTTTTCAGATAAATATATATCTTTACTGTTTTTTAAGAAATTGTTAATATACCCTTGAAATGAAATAATGCCTAATTTATACTACTAATAACAAATTCAAAACAAAATGAAAAATTTAAAGCTTCTATTGGCAGTCGGAATGGCAATCGTCACCATGAACATTTCCGCTCAATCGCAAAACAAAGCCAACGCATCAAAAATGATTGACTTGGCTAATTCGGTAATTGATTTGAGTAATCAATACAATAGAAAATGGAAGGACTATGAAAATGTTATCGAACAAGCTGAAAAACTGTACGAACGTTACAGTAAAAGTTACGATCCCAAATTTTCGGTCAATTTCAATGGAACAACCTCTCTTGTATCAGTAGGATACTACAATACATACCAAGACGCACTGAAAGCTACTCCCGCATCGATGCCGGATAAAAACAAGATAGCCGGTGCCGTAAAAATAGCTAACAACAATACCGAATCTCTTGAAAAATGGGCTAAAGCCATGCGTAAATACTTTGTTGAAGCTACATTTGCTTCCGATAATTTCGAAGGTTATGCTCCTACACTGGACAGCCTGAACTATTTTTACGATGAAGCCGTAACATCCTGGCGTTTAGCCGTGCGTACCGCATCGGAAGCAGGTGACAATGCGGAAATGCTGTTAATAAAAGGCACTCCCATGGAAAAATTCCTTTCTCCCATGAAAAGTGATTTACGAATGCTCAGAAATGTGATAGACGATTTTTATGCTGAAGTCGACAAGGATGAGTTTGACTTTTCTTCAATAAAAAAAGAAGCGGAAGCAGTAATTGCTTCTGTGGGAAAGAATAAAAGCACCGAAGGAAAAAATGTTTCTATCCTTTCACACTTGGTATATTATACCGATTTTTTCGAAAAAGCAGATAAATGCGCCAATACTATTCTTACACTCACTGCCGAATTGGAAAAAGAACAACCGGAAGAAAGACAATTGGAAAGACTTTTCAACAGCCTTCAAATACAACATACTGATGTAATCAATTCATACAATAATTTTGCAGAATACGGGTCAAAGTAAAATCTTTATAATTATAATCCGAAATAAAGCAGAAGGCGAACCAAAAAGCAGGCAAAATATAAAAGAATACCACCACAAGACTTTTTTATTCATATATGAGTAAAAACCTTCTTTCGTTCGTATTTAATATATACGAAAGAGAGAATTAGTGCAAATGAATTGTTTTTACTCTTCTTTTGGTCTAAATGTATACTTTCGGTATCAGTGAAAATATCTATTTTAGCAAAGTCAAAATATTTAATTAATGAACGAAGCATGAAACGAAGCATGTTAATCAAAGATTGATGCGGCAAGCAAATAATATTTTTACATGCGAGTTCCATACGACCATAAGAAATAAATAAAAAATAACGTATGAAAAAACAACTTCTTATCTGCTGTATGACTTGGTTCGCCGTGGCAGCAACGGCTCAGACAAATGAATGGCAAAACCCGGAAATCAACGCCGTAAATCGTGCCCCTATGCATACCAATTATTTTGCATACGAATCGGCTGCAAGCGCCGAAAAAGGGATAAAAGAACAGTCAAAAAACTTTATGACATTGAACGGCCATTGGAAATTTAATTGGGTGCGTAATGCCGATCAACGTCCTACGGATTTTTTCCGCACTGATTTTAATGACAAAGGATGGGATAATATGAAAGTTCCGGGCGTTTGGGAACTGAACGGTTACGGAGATCCCCTCTATGTCAATACAGGATACGCTTGGAGAAATCAATTTGAAAATGATCCGCCAAGATTTCCGTTGGCAAACAATCACGTCGGATCTTATCGGAAAGAAATTATTGTTCCTGCCGATTGGAGCGGGAAAGAAATTACGGCGCATTTCGGTTCGGTTACTTCCAATATGTATTTATGGGTAAACGGCAGGTATGTAGGATATAGCGAAGACAGTAAACTGGAAGCCGAATTTAATCTGACAAACTACCTGAAGCCGGGAAAGAATTTGATTGCATTTCAAGTATTTCGCTGGTGTGACGGAACTTACTTGGAAGATCAGGACTTCTTCCGTTTTTCGGGAGTAGGCCGGGATTGCTATTTATACGCTCGCAATAAAACTTACATTCAAGATATCCGCGTAACTCCGGATTTGGATACACAATACAAGGACGGTTCTCTACGGATTGAGCTTCAAGTGAAAGGTAATGCTGTCGCAGATCTTGAGTTAAAAGATGCAAGCGGAAGTGTAGTAACCACCGCTCAGGTAAAAGGTTCAGGCAATTTATCTGCCGATATGCAAGTAACCGACCCGGCAAAATGGACAGCCGAAACACCCAATCTTTATTCATTGACCGCCACTTTAAAGAACGGCAATAATATATTGGAAGTTATTCCCATTAAAGTCGGATTCCGGAAAATCGAGATGAAGAATGCTCAAATTCTTGTAAATGGTCAACCGGTTCTTTTCAAAGGAGCCAATCGCCACGAAATGGACCCGGATGGAGGGTATGTTGTTTCCCGCGAACGTATGATTCAAGATATTAAAATTATGAAAGAGTTTAATATCAATGCAGTACGTACTTGTCATTATCCCGACGATAATGTATGGTATGACCTTTGCGACGAATACGGATTGTATGTGGTGGCAGAAGCAAATATCGAATCGCACGGTATGGGATACGGAGATAAAACATTAGCTAAAAATCCGCTCTATGCAAAAGCTCATCTGGAACGAAATCAACGCAACGTACAACGCAGCTACAATCATCCTTCCGTAATTTTCTGGTCGTTGGGTAATGAAGCCGGATTCGGTCCTAATTTCGAAGCTTGTTACAAATGGATAAAGAATGAAGATAAAACCCGGCCGGTTCAATATGAACAAGCACATGGAAATGAGTTTACCGATGTATATTGTCCCATGTACCTGGATTACGAACGAAGTGAAAAGTATGTTCAAGGAGATGCTACGAAACCGTTGATCCAGTGCGAATACGCTCACGCTATGGGCAATTCGCAGGGAGGATTTAAGGAATATTGGGACCTGACCCGGAAATATCCCAAGTATCAGGGAGGATTTATTTGGGACTTTGTCGATCAGTCGGTTCGATGGAAAAATAAAGACGGAATCGAGATATACGGTTACGGAGGTGATTTTAATCCCTATGATGCAAGCGACCAGAATTTCTGTGACAACGGATTGATCAGTCCCGACCGCGTTCCCAATCCGCATATGTATGAAGTAGGACATATTTATCAATCGATTTGGACTACTCCTGCAAACTTACAAGCCGGAGAAATTAATGTATTTAATGAAAATTTCTTCCGAGACCTTTCGGCTTATTACTTGGAATGGCAATTGTTGGCAAACGGCGAAATTGTACAAACGGGTATTGTAAATGATCTGAAAATCGCACCTCAACAAACGGCTAAGATTAAATTGGATATTCAAACGGCAGCTGTTTGCCCTTCTAAAGAATTGCTCCTGAACGTGACCTATAAACTCAAAAAAGGAGAAACACTTCTCCCTGCCGGATTCCCGGTAGCTAAAAACCAATTAATGCTTCGTTCGTATAAACCGGAAGAATTAATCCTGAAAAATGAATTGGAGACAAATGTAGCTGTCGTTGCTCCGAAAGTAAAAGATAACGACCGTAATTTCCTGATTGTAGAAGGAGAAGATTTTGTCATTAATTTTAATAAGCATGCAGGCTTTTTGTGCAAATATCAAGTGGAAGGACGCAACCTGATTAACGATGGAGGAAGGCTGGCTCCCAACTTCTGGAGAGCACCGACAGACAACGACTTTGGTGCAAACCTTCAAAATAAATATCGCGTTTGGTTGAAACCGGAAATGAAACTGACTTCGTTGAAACACAAAGCCGAACAAGACATGGCAGTGGTAGAGGCCGAATACGATATGCCTACCGTATTTGCAAAGCTTTCATTGACCTATACAATCAATAATAAAGGGGCTGTTAAGGTAACCCAAAAAATGACAACCGATAAAAACAAAGAGATCTCCGATATGTTCCGTTTCGGTATGCAAATGCAAATGCCTGAAGAATTTGATAAAATAGACTATTACGGAAGAGGACCCGGAGAAAACTATTCGGACCGGAACAATTGCACCGATCTCGGACGCTATTATCAAACGGTATCCGATCAGTTTTATCCTTATATTCGTCCGCAAGAAACCGGAACAAAGACCGACATTCGCTACTGGAGACAGTTGAACACGGGAGGTTACGGACTGCAATTTATTGCAAATGCTCCTTTCTCCGCTTCCGCATTGAACTATTCCATTGAATCATTGGACGACGGAACTCGTAAACACCAACGTCATTCTCCCGAAGTGAAAACGGCAGATTATACCAATCTCTGTATCGATAAAGCACAAATGGGATTGGGCTGTGTAAACAGTTGGGGTGCATTGCCTTTGCCGCAATATCGTCTGCCCTATGCAGATTACGAATTCAGTTTTATCATGACTCCGATGAAAAAGACAGATTAAATCCAATAGCACGTTTTAATCGTCGGATGGGCCTTTTCCGGGTAAACTTGTACCTTGAAAAAGCCCATCTTCTTATATATTGTACGATTACATTATACTTTATATCGAATAGATTTTTACGTGTGTATTATCTCTCAGAAGATATTAAAAAATAAAGCAATAATACGTTATTCAATATAAATTCTATTGTTTTGCACTTCCATGAGAATAAAAGAATATTATAAATTAACGAAATCTGCCACAAC
>DAIQOU010000390.1:0-4805 GCA_036787725.1 Bacteroidales bacterium | reverse complement strand
CGGGCCGAATCTCCGGAATTTAATCACAAGCTTTTTTATTTCGGATCGCTCGTTGAAAGTTCCTATGCCATCGAACTGCTGCAAATTTTATGTATGCGGAATAGTCGAGTACCCGAATATCGTTTTTTACCTCTTTTCGTCAGACCGGTATTGGGTATGAGCGCTCCCATTTTGTTGAATTTGTCCAAGCATTCACCGACCTGCGGGATGCTGCTCTATGAATCTCCCGGCACCGGTATTCCCGATCCCGTTACTATTTACGATTCGCTAAAAAGCATGCTTGAAACAATCATTACATGCTACCGACAAGGAATATATACCTTATCGGATCAAGGAATCTTGCAAAGCAACAAAGAAGAGGAAGTAAAAACGTCTTCTCTACTAAACCCCTCCTCCTATTTTTGGAAACATTTCTTTTAAGCCAACCGGATTAAAACGTCAAATTATGGAAATTACAATTCAAAAAATCCTATCTTCGTATATTTAAGAATTCCCAACCATGATACGAAGCGAAAAAGAAAAAATGTTAGCCGGTGAATTTTACGATGCCGGAGATCCCGAATTACTTGAACGGTGGCATAAAGCTAAAGATTTACAAAAGCAACTGTTTCAAGCAGACACGCGGGACCGAAAACTCACAGACAGTTTGCTGAACGAACTGCTCGGTTCAAGAGGCAACAACTGTTGGATTGCTCCCCCTTTCTATGTAGATTACGGTGAAAATATCCACTTGGGAAACAATGTAGAGATAAATATGAACTGTGTCTTTCTGGATTGCAATATCATACGGATAGGCGATCATTCGGGTATCGGTCCGGGAACTCATATTTATGCCGTTACTCATCCCGTGACTCCCGAAGAACGCTTAAGCAAACCGGCCCAACCGGTTGATTTCCCTTTTTGGAAAACCTATACAGCACCGGTCACACTCGGTAAAAACGTATGGATCGGAGGCGGATGCATTATTCTTCCCGGTGTTACCATCGGCGACAATACCACGGTAGGGGCCGGAAGCGTTGTCTCCCGATCATTGCCTTCCAATTGTCTGGCAGTGGGCAATCCCTGTAAAATCATTCGTAAATTTTAATCATTCAATCATTTATCTTCCATGAAAACAGATCGCTATACCCAAATTATTTTAACCGTGATTGCTGTATGTCTTGTTTTTAACGTACTGAAAGAATTAAGAATCATTCCTTTGGCACATGCCGATGAAACTCCCTCTACTCCCGGAAGCGATGTAAACCTCATCCGGGTAAATCAATTAAAAACCAACGAAGACGGCAGCTTGAATGTTCGAATCACTGCCGCAGATGTGATTCGGGTAGAACCGGCGGGAAGTGCCGTATTTACTGTAACCCCGCGTTCCTCCAGATTTCCGGTAGAATTACCTTATAGTACCGACATAAAAGTCAGCCCTTCCTCCAATACAACGTTTCCGGTAAAACTGTCTTCCGACGCGGAAGTGAAAGTAAAGCCGGCCGCTTATACAACCTTCCCGGTAGAATTGTCTTCAAACGCCGAAGTAAAAGTAAAACCGGCTTCCTACAATACCACCTTTCGGACGGAATTACAATCAAATACAGAAATAAAGGTGAAACCGGCTTACGGTGCAGTTTTTCAAGTAAAAGAAGTCGAACTCTCTTCCTTGGAAACTCCCGAATTAATTTCGGCTCCAAAAGCATACCCCAATCCGACAAATGATATCTTGACCATTGAATATCAAGGAAATTCCGACTTAATAACGATTTGTGATCTCAACGGAAATATAATCGAACAACGAATATTGGATTCCGATACAAACCAATTACAATTACCGGTTTCGAGTTATCGCACGGGAACTTATATTTATATCATAGGAAACCAATCGGGGAAATTTATTGTTAAATAATCACTGTTTTCGATAAGAAAGAAAACACCGAAATACAGCATTTTGATGCACATGAAATTATTAATCCGCTACATCTTTTTTGGAATATCTCTCATTCTTTGCATTTTATCAGCTTTATCCTGTTCATCCGATGCCGTCAAAGAGGCAAATTCGTCTGTATATGTAATTGATTTAAAAAAATTCAATATCCCGGAGAGCGACGATTATACCAATCGAGCCGTAGCAATGGCCACTACCCGGGGAATTAATGAAGCATTGAAGTATGCAAAAGAGAATGGATATAGCGGTGTCAAATTCCCGGTCCGACAATATGCCATTATCTCGGAATGGCAAGAATGGGGATGGACGGTCATCCCGAAACACGATCTTAAAGGTATCGTTGTGCCCTCCAATCTGACACTTGATCTGACAGATGCCGTCTTCCGGCTTTTACCTAACAACCACGTTACTTATTCTCTTTTTTTCATTTATGAAGTTGAAAATGTAACGATTACCGGAGGACATCTGATAGGAGACCGTTATGAGCATGATTACTCTATTTCGGAAGTATTAGGATCACAAACCCATGAATGGGGATTCGGATTAAATATTGCCCGAGCCAAGAATATAACAATTAACGGATCCAAAGTAGAACAAATGTCCGGAGATGCCATTATTATCAACAGTTATGTTCCTAACACGGTAACTGCTAACGACAACGTTAAAATAACCCATTGTCAATTATTCGATTGTCGCCGTCAGGGAATATCACTCATTGCCGGCAATAATTCAGAGTTATCTTTTAATCATATTTATAACATTACCAACGGTACTCCGCCCATGTGCGGAATTGATATTGAAGTAGAAACGAAATACGGTTGTATCGGCAATTATACTCAGATACATCATAATTTGATAGAGAATGTGAGCGGAGGATCGATCGTATGCCATACAGGAGACTATATTAATGTTTATAAGAACACCGTATACCAATGGATTACGACAATCAACAGTCAGCATGTAAAGATATACCAAAATACGCTTTACAATAGCCGGGTAAAAATAGGAAATCCGGATTATGCAGAAGAATACGATAATACCATTATATATGAGTAACTGTTTCTTTTCATAATAGAGTTTATATTGAATAATGTATTATTGCTTCATTTTTCAATCTCTTATCATTCTACATCCTTTCCTCTTGATAGAAAAGGATCAAAAACTAACTATGTTGAAAGTGCTGCGCTCGGGTATGTGTATACTCTGTTTGCCCGCAGCCCTCGCTTAAATGCACTTTTCAAAACCGGGAGAACCGATTGGTAAACCTATCATAAGAATCTATCCGGTATAAAGTCTATTATTTTCGTCTTTATTTACGTAAAAAATACACATACAATTTGCTCCTTTGGAAATAAACGGCTATTTTTGCGTAAAAAATACACAAATAAAAACAATTATGAATATAGAAAACAGTTATATCTACGAATACCCGCGACCGGCAGTAACCACCGATTGTGTGATTTTCGGTTTTGACGAAGGAGAACTCAACATATTATTGATCGAAAGAGGTATAGAACCTTATAAAGGAAGCTGGGCTCTTCCGGGGGGATTTTTGCATATGAATGAAGACGCAGAAATGTGTGCCCGAAGAAAATTAAAAGAAGAAACATTGTTGGAACACATCTTCATGGAACAATTATATACTTTTTCGGAAGTATATCGGGATCCTCGTTATCGGGTAATCAGTATCGCTTATTATGCCTTGGTCAAGCTCTCCGATTATTCGGCCAAGCCCGGAACGGACACCCTCAACGTTCGTTGGTTTCCTTTGTCAGCGATTCCCGGGTTGGCATTTGATCACGAAAAAATAATACAAACGGCCATAGAACGTCTGAAAGGGAAGATCCGATACCAACCGATCGGATTTGAATTATTGCCGGAAAAATTTACAATGCCCGAATTGCATCAATTATATGAAACCGTTCTGCAAACCACGCTGGATCGCCGCAATTTTCGCAAAAAAATACTCAGTATGGGATTATTGATCGATCATAATGAAATAATCAAAGGAGCTCCGCATAAAGCACCCAAATTATATAGTTTCGACAAGCAAAAATATGAAGAATTGTCTAAAAAAGGATTTTATTTTGAATTATAATCATTCTTATTTATACCGTTATGTATAATTATATTTCCAAGATATTAAATGCCCGATGGTTTCCGGATATTTGTAAAACACCCACCGATTATAAAGTGTTGGTCAAACGATTACATCCGGATGTGAATAATAATAAAACAGCGACAGAAGCATTTATCCATTTGAATCGACTCAAAAACGAATTTGAAAACGGTTATGAATTTGAAGACGAATCCGGAAAATATCGGTCCAATTACCTTGTGCATCGTTGGGGAAAATCCGATTTAACAGAACTATTCAAAAGGAATTACGATAAACTGATCCAAGCAGCGACAGCTACTTTCGATCCGGATTCTTTCCAGCATTTTATGAATTATCTCCCCTCTCATTTGAATTGGGAAAACGATGAATTGGTTTACCGGTCTTCTCTCAAGTGCATTCCGCTAAGCCGTGTAATCCGGCTTCTTCCCGAAGATACCAAAAATAAACATGTAAACCGGATCTATTCCAGGATGATTGAATTTGTAACTTTACTGGAAGCATTAAATATAACGCATGCGGGTCTTAATCCGAACTCCATATTCGTGATCCCCGAAACTCATGGAATTAAAGTTACCGGTTTCTATCATATTTGTACGGAGAAAGTAAAAACAATTAACGGGAAGTATAAAAATTATTATCCCCAACAACTGTTTGACACAAAAAAACCGGGTTCCTACATAGATCTGAGTTTAATAAAAAAAACAGCTTTGTATGCATTGGGAGACCCAAGTGGTTTGGGGGTAAAATTACGCTCTG
>DAIQOU010000389.1:0-4835 GCA_036787725.1 Bacteroidales bacterium | reverse complement strand
AGTCGGAATTATATTGATTCTGACAGAAATTTTTCTCTTACCGGGCATTACTTTTGCAGCAGTAGGAGGCGCTCTTTTTTCTATCGGAGGGGTTATTTATGCTTATACGGCTCTTGGCACAACAGCCGGCAATATTACATTGGTCATTTCCCTCATTTTATTCGGGATCGTTTTTATTTGGTTGATTCGTTCCAAGGCATTGAATAAAATAGCTCTCACCACAGATATAAAATCAACAGTAGCAGATAATGATCTTCCGGACACGATTAAGGAAGGAGAAGAAGGAATTACAGTATCTCGTTTAAACCCTATAGGAAAAGTGAGGGTAAACGATCGTATTATGGAAGCAAAATCCATCAACGGATTTATTGACGAAAATGTAGAGGTTGTTATACTGAAAGTATATCCTACTCAATTAATTGTAAAAATCAAATAAATTAATATTCGGAATATGAATATCGCCTTTTTAATATTTTTAGTTATCGGAGCGCTGATTGTGCTTTCCGTATTTTTCTACTATGTACCTTTTAACCTCTGGATCTCCGCCAAAGCTTCCGGGGTAAATATTTCACTGGTTCAATTGTTCTTGATGCGTATCCGGAAAGTTCCACCTCCGGTAATCGTAAACGGAATGATCGAAGCTCATAAAGCAGGGTTGAAAACCATTGCCAGAGATGAATTGGAAGCACATTATATGGCCGGAGGACATGTAGAAAAAGTAGTGCATGCCTTGGTATCAGCATCTAAAGCAAATATTGATCTGACCTTTCAAATGGCTACGGCTATCGATTTGGCCGGCCGGGATGTATTTCAGGCTGTACAAATGTCTGTGAATCCGAAAGTAATAGATACCCCTCCGGTTGCTGCAGTTTCCAAAGACGGTATTCAGTTAATTGCCAAAGCCCGGGTTACGGTTCGTGCCAACATTAAACAATTGGTGGGAGGAGCCGGAGAAGAAACAATACTCGCCCGCGTAGGAGAAGGAATTGTGTCTTCCATCGGGTCTTCACAAAATCATAAAAGTGTATTGGAAAATCCGGATTCCATATCTAAACTGGTACTTAAGAAAGGATTGGATGCGGGAACTGCCTTCGAAATTTTATCTATCGATATTGCCGATATCGATATCGGTAAAAACATTGGGGCGGTTCTTCAAATGGATCAGGCACAAGCCGATAAAAATATTGCCCAAGCCAAAGCGGAAGAACGTCGAGCTATGGCCGTGGCTTCCGAACAAGAAATGAAAGCCAAAGCCCAGGAAGCAAGAGCTAAAGTGATTGAAGCGGAAGCTGAAATTCCAAAAGCGATGGCAGAAGCTTTCCGTACCGGAAATCTGGGAATTATGGATTATTATCGAATGAAAAACATCCAAGCCGATACCGATATGCGAGAAAACATAGCAAAACCCAACACTCCAAGTTCTAAACCGATTAAAGATTAAAAATAAATGAGGGTTATTTCTGAAGATGTTTTGGGATTAAATCCGGACGGGTCGGTTTTTCACCTGCGCCTCCAACCGGAACAATTAGCCGAAAAAATAGTAATGATGGGTGACCCGGGAAGAGTTCCCGTGGTTTCCTCTCATTTTGAACGAATTGAGTTTGATCAACAAAACAGGGAATTTCGAGTTTGTACCGGATATTATAAAGGTAAACGAATTACGGCACTCTCTCACGGCATCGGATGTGATAATATTGATATTGTACTCAATGAATTGGATGCATTGACAAATATCAACCTCCAAACAAGGACGGTTAATGATCAATTACGTTCCTTAACCATGGTAAGAATAGGAACCTCAGGAGGAATTGTTCCTGCATGCCCCGTCGGTTCTTATGTCGTTTCCGAAATTTCCATGGGAATGGATGGCCTCCTCTATTTTTATAAAAACGGGGTCCAAATTACGGAGCCGGCTATTACCGAAGCATTTCTTAAAGCCGTAAAATGGGAAAAGAAAACGGCCATTCCTTATTTCGTTCGTTCCGATAAAAAGTTGGTTGAAAAAATCGGATACGACATGATCAAAGGAATTACTTGTTCGGCAAGCGGATTTTACGGTCCGCAAGGACGTTATTTACGTCTTCCGTTGACCAACCCCGACCAAAACAAACAGTTGGAAACTTTTTCATTCGAAGGTCTTCAAATGACCAACTACGAAATGGAAAGCGCTGCCGTAGCCGGGTTATCTGCCCTGATGGGACACCAAGCAGTAACAGTATGTATGATCATTTTTAACCGGCATACTCAAGAGGCCAATACAGATTACAAGCATTCCTTTGATGATTTAATCCTTAAAGTATTGGATCGTATTTAGAATGCAAATGAAAAGCAAAATACCGGATCCGTTATCCCTCGCATCATTAGAAGAAGGTAACAAACGGCAACGTTTTTGCTCCAACCTATTAAAAAAAATAAAACTGTTTGATAAATTAAGGGAGTATAATCCTTTATTAGCAGGAACCATTCCGATTAATATTGATCTCCCCGAAAGTGATTTGGATATTATTTGTGAGGTATATGACTTCGCTCTGTTCCGACAAAAAATACACCATTATTTTTCCGATTATGATTCTTTTTCGGATTATACCGGTGGAAGTATCAACTATGTTGCTCAATTTAATATACAAAATCAAGCCATAGAAATTTATGCAGAATCAAATCCTACTCATTTACAATACGCCTATATCCATATGCAAATTGAATCCAAAATTCTAAACTTGTTGGGAGAAACATTCAGAAAGCAGATTATCCAATTAAAAACCGACGGATTAAAAACAGAACCTGCATTCGGAAAATTATTGGGACTGCAAGAACCATACTCGGAATTGATCGCATTGGCAGAAATGAGTAATAACAAACTAAAAGATTTTTTGAAAATAAATAAATTCAATGTAACTTCGCACTAAGTCTATAAACAAGTCGATGGATAATACAACTATTTGTGCAATTTCTACTCCTCCCGGACAAGGCGGTATTGCCGTTATACGTATCTCGGGCGAAAATGCTTTTGATATTTGCGATAAAATTTACATATCAAATCGGGAAGGTCAAACCCTTGTATCTCAACCGCCTTATACTATCAGTTTTGGCAAAATAGTAAAGGAATCGAGAATATTGGATGAAGTATTGGTTGCCGTTTTCCACGGGCCTAATTCTTTTACAGGTGAAAACACGGTAGAAATCAGTTGTCACGGATCTGTTTATATCCAACAGGAAATATTAAAATTGCTTCTTGCCAACGGCTGTCGATTGGCCGGTCCGGGAGAATTTACACGTCGAGCATTCCTAAACGGAAAAATGGACCTTTCGCAAGCTGAAGCCGTAGCCGATTTGATTAGCTCATCCTCTGAGGCATCTCATAAGTTGGCGATGAATCAGATGCGGGGAGGATTTAGTGAAGAGCTGGGAAAACTGCGTGCACAATTGTTGGACTTTGTTTCTCTGATTGAACTGGAACTGGATTTCAGCGAAGAGGATGTGGAATTTGCGGATCGCCACAAACTGAACGAATTGGCAGAGAACATTACCAACGTTATCAAAAAACTGGTGCAATCATTCAGTACGGGAAGTGTTATAAAAAACGGTATTCCGGTCGCTATTGTAGGAGAAACAAATGCCGGAAAATCAACCCTCCTGAACCGGCTGCTAAATGAAGAAAAAGCCATTATTTCGGATACTCACGGAACTACCCGCGACAGCATTGAAGATGTTATTAATATCAACGGGATCACTTTTCGACTCATCGACACCGCCGGAATACGTGAAACGGAAGATGAAATTGAAAATCTCGGAATCGAACGCACTTACCAAAAGATAGATCAATCGGCCATCGTCGTGTGGATGATTGATTCTACTCAGTTTTGCGAAAAAATAGATGAAGTAGCCGAGAAAATCATTCCTCGGATCAAAGGAAAACAATTGATTATCATTTTTAATAAGATTGATAAAATCAATCCGGAAGAACAACACATTCTGGACGAAGAATTTCTTCCCGAAGTAAAAGCTACGCGTATCTATCTTTCTGCCAAATACAAACAAAATACCGAAAAATTGGAAGAAGTATTATTACAAGCTGCCAACCTTCCCGAGTTAAGTGAAAATGATGTTATTGTATCCAATCTTCGCCATTATGAAGCTCTCTCTCACGCATTGGAAGCCATCGAACGGGTAAATACCGGACTGCAGCAACAAATCTCGGGCGACTTTTTATCCCAAGACATTCGAGAATGTATGCATTACATCGGAGAAATAACGGGACAAATATCCAATGATGAAATATTAGGAAATATTTTTGGAAAGTTTTGCATCGGGAAATAGGAAGTACTAAACAACGGTAGAAAAACAATAACCAACAAACAGTAAGGTGCTCAAAATGAGCACCTTTTTTATTTCCTATATTTCTCGTTGTTTAGTAAGAGTGCCCGTTTTTTATACCCTTTTTCTCCTTCGTTCACGAATGTTCCGAAATCCATACAGAGATATTAGGGAGTTGAAAGAATCGTGAGACGAACTGAGACGAGAAGAAATAACCATTATTCCCAAAATATGAGCAGTAAACTTGAAATTAAGAGGATATGTGAGTTCTGTGGACAGGAATTCATAGCGAGGATTAATGTCACAAAATATTGTGACCACAATTTAACAATGCTTCTTGCATCCAAAGATATTCTTTTCCCTTCTCTTGGATTCATAGCAATATGAGGATTTAGATCCTTGGTAAAAAATGTTCCAAAATTATGTAGAGTAACTCGTTTCTTTTCAGAAAGAGCTTCCAAAACAACCTTTAATATAGCTTCCAAACATTCATGAATATGAGACTGTGGAATACCACTTAT
>DAIQOU010000388.1:0-4839 GCA_036787725.1 Bacteroidales bacterium | reverse complement strand
AAGAAAGTGGGTTATAAAGAATACATTTTGTACCGGTTATATTACCCCGGATTAAGCATTGGAAAACTCGAAAGGCAGGTTTAATAATTTTTGGGCGCTTAATCCAAGATAAATACATCCGGGTATCTATCTTCTCCGGATTATACCGGATTCGTTTATCGAGCAGTTATTTCGCGACTGTGGGCTTTCCGGCTTGTACGGGCCGGTATTTTCATTTTGCTGCAACATGCGTTTCCGTTTTGCAGCAATTTGCAACTTCGTTTTGCAGCAAAATACGCCCGGTGTTTTGCCGCAAAATGAATTCGTGTTTTGCTGCAATTTAAATTTGCATTTTGCAGCAAAATGAAGTTGGTTCTTGCAGCGGGTCCGAAAAGTGTCTTCGCAATATCGTTGACCAAGTTGTTCCGGCAAAGTCTTATTTTTTTGCCAACCGTCTTTTTTGGAACGCCACACTATGACGGTTTGCCCTTTTGTGTTTGTTTCATTTCGGAGAAAGCGCGAAGGCGTGAAAGGGAGAAGGGAAGAAAGCTTGAAAGACTGTGATTCGTATAGACCGGGTGCAACTCGGAAGAAGAGAGGGTACCCTGCTCACAGGGGCTTTTAATGTATAATAATCGGAATCTTAAGGAAAGTTTTCGATGACAGATTCTCTCTTATTAATAGAGCCAATGAACCGAAGGCTTATAAATATATAAAATTGTGTTTTATAACATATCGACAATAAGTGTATTTTGTGACACTTATTGTTAATTTGCAACACGAAATGAAAAACTCGACTCGTATGAAGAAAATACTTTACAAGCTGCTTTTATTATCGGGCATTTTGCTATTTCCACATGCCTCATTCTCTCAACAAAATTATGAGTTTATATTGGATGCAAAAAAAACGGGAGCTCCGATTAATCCGAATATGTATGGTGTCTTTTTTGAAGATATTAATTTTGGGGCAGATGGCGGATTGTATGCCGAATTGGTAAAAAACCGGTCATTTGATTTTCCCCAACAATTGATGGGATGGAATACGTTCGGAAAAGTTCGGGTGTTGAAAGAAAATCCGTTATTCGAAAATAATCCGACTTATTTGGAATTATCTTATCCGGGACATGACCATAAACATACAGGGATCGAAAATGAAGGATTTCGCGGAATGGGCTTCAAGGAGGGCGCGGATTATCGTTTCTCCGTATGGGCCAAGAAAGGCGTTTCGGAAGATCAGGTGTTGAAAATACAATTGATCGATTCGAACAATAATATTATTGTTAACCGGGAGTTGACAATCAGTTCACCGGATTGGAAAAAGTACCAATTAATTCTTCCTTCCAATAAGGAAGAATATAAAGGAAGACTGCGTATCTTTTTAGCATCCAAAGGTTCTGTGTATGTAGAACATGTATCTTTATTTCCCACAGATACCTGGAAGGGACGGGAGAACGGCCTGCGAAAGGATTTGGTTCAAACGTTGGCGGATTTGAGACCCGGTGTTTTTCGTTTTCCGGGCGGATGTATTGTGGAAGGAACCGATTTGGAAACACGTTATAATTGGAAAAAGAGTATCGGCCCGGTGGAAAATCGTCCTTTGAATGAGAATCGTTGGCATTATACATTTACTCATCGTTTCTTTCCGGATTATTTTCAAACTTACGGAATGGGATTTTATGAAATGTTTTTATTGTCCGAAGATATAGGAGCGGAACCTCTTCCGGTGCTGAATTGCGGATTGGCTTGCCAATATCAGAATAATGGAGAGGCTTGTCATGTACCTGTAACCGATTTGGATGAGTATGTGCAGGATGCGTTGGATCTGATTGAATTTGCCAATGGGGATGTATCCTCCAAATGGGGAAAAGTACGGGCGGATATGGGACATCCGGAACCTTTTCATTTGAAATATATCGGCATCGGTAATGAACAATGGGGCCCCGAATATCCGGCCAGACTGGAATTTTTTGTGAAAGCTATTCGGAAAATATATCCTTCTATCAAAATTATCGGAAGTTCCGGACCTTCCGCCGATGGTAAAGAATTTGATTATTTATGGCCGGAAATGAAACGGCTCAAAGTGGACTTGGTAGATGAGCATTATTATAAAGATCCTGAATGGTTTCTTAACAATGCTAAAAGATACGATTCTTACGATCGTAAGGGGCCGAAAGTGTTTGCCGGAGAATATGCTTGTCATACTCGTCCGGTGAAGAAGAACAGTTTTGAGTCTGCTTTGTGCGAAGCTGCTTTCTTAACGGGTATCGAGCGCAATGCAGATGTGGTTCAACTGGCTACGTATGCTCCGCTTTTTGCGCATACAGATGCTTGGCAATGGAATCCCGATCTGATCTGGTTTGATAATTTGCATGTGGTTAAATCTGTAAATTACTATGTGCAACAGTTATATTGTGAAAATAAAGGAACAAATGTATTGCCATTAACTTTCGAGAAGGAGCCGATTGCAGGGCGTGACGGATTGTATGCGAGTGCAGTTGCAGATACGGATAAGAAACAATTTATTATTAAATTGGCTAATACGTCGAAAGAAAATAAATCGATAAATATTCGATTAACTAACTTAGGTAAAAAGCTTTCCTTGAAAAAAGAGGTAGAGGTATTATTGCTGAAAGGAGATATGACGGAAGAAAATACATTGGATAACCCCACTAAAATAGTGCCGGTTACTTCCGTACTTCCTCTCCGGGGAGAAGTGCTGAATGTGAATGTACAACCTCAGTCTTTTAACGTTTATAAAATCACTTATTAAGTTATTTATTGTGTTGTCGTTTTATTGATCGGCTTTGGTTATTGTCCGGAGCCGATTGATAAAACAAACTGAATTCCGCTTGACTGATAAGGAGATAACGATTGTAAAACTCAACATAAATTGTAATTCTATTTTTAATTATTTAGTATCATGAAATGTAAGAATTTATTTATCGCTTCGGCATTGGTTTTAGCTTCTTTAGGAGTTAACGGTCAGGAGAATAAGTTGATTGTGAATGCAGATCAGGGAAAACACACGATCAGTAAACACATTTACGGCCATTTCTCGGAACATCTCGGCCATTGTATTTATGGAGGAATTTGGGTTGGAGAGAATTCTGCCATTCCCAATACGAGAGGAATTCGAAATGATGTGGTAGAAGCTCTTAAACGGATCCGGATCCCTAATTTACGGTGGCCCGGCGGTTGTTTTGCGGATGAATATCACTGGATGGACGGGATCGGTCCCAGAGAAAAACGTCCGAAAATGATCAATACGCATTGGGGAGGTGTCGTGGAAGATAACAGTTTCGGAACGCATGAATTTCTTGATCTTTGCGAACAATTGGGTTGCGAACCTTATATCTGCGGAAATGTGGGTAGCGGAAGTGTGGAGGAGATGTCGAAATGGGTCGAATATATTACTTTTGACGGAGAAAGTCCCATGGCAAATCTTCGAAAACAAAATGGCAGAGAAAAACCCTGGAAGGTAAAGTTTTGGGGTGTCGGCAATGAGAATTGGGGATGCGGCGGAGATATGACTGCCGATTATTACAGCGATCTATATCGTCGATATGCTGTATATTGTCGTAATTATGGAGATAACAGATTGTTTAAAATTGCGGGAGGACCTAATGTAGATGATTATTATTGGACCGAAACCTCCATGAAGAATATAGGTCATCGGATGAACGGTTTGTCTTTGCATTATTATACGGTTCCCAAAACGTGGGGAGATAAAGGATCGGCCACTCAATTCGACGAAAGCGAATATTTTGTAACCATTCAAAAAGCATTTCATATGGACGAATTGATCCGTAAGCATTCTACCATTATGGATAAATATGATCCGGCCAAAAGAATTGCTTTAATACCGGATGAATGGGGAGCATGGTATAATGTGGAGCCCGGAACCAATCCCGGATTCTTATATCAACAAAATACAATGCGTGATGCCATTATTGCCGGAGTAACGTTGAACGTCTTTAATCAACATTGCGATCGGGTAAAAATTGCCAATATAGCTCAAATGGTAAATGTACTACAGGCTGTCATTCTTACAGATAATGAAAAAATGGTATTGACTCCGACTTATTGGGTTTTTGATTTGTATAAAGCTCATCAGGATGCTACCATGCTTCCCATTCATTTGGAGTGTAACAAGTACGAAAATAACGGAAAAACAATGGATGCCGTGAGCGTATCGGCCTCTAAAGATTCTTCGGGAAAAGTACATATTACGTTGGTAAACATTGACCCGAATAAAGAGCAAGTTGTTTCGTGCGAATTACGCGGAGTCTCGGCTCAGAAAGTAATCGGAGAAATATTGACCTCTTCAAAAATCAATGATCATAATACATTTGAAAATCCGAATAATGTTAAACTCGCTGAATATAAGGGGGCAACATTGAAAAATGGAAAGTTGTCAATGAAATTACCTCCTAAGTCTGTGGTTGCTATAGAATTAAATTGAAACATTTTTTAAATTAATCCTTGTTTTTTTAACCGGGAACAACTCAACAAAAAGGGAATTTAAGCGTTTTTAATTGCAGTAAGACGTTGCACGTGGTAAGGTGTATAGTTTTGTTTTGTATCTTTGCCACGTGTAACGCGTTCCTAAATTAATCACAAATAAGAAAAACAATATGTTGAAGTTTGTTTTATTCCTTTTTATTTCTTTCTTTGCCGTTCTGTTTATTTTAGGCTTTTCTATTGCTAAAGCATATGCACGATTGACGGGAAAAGGAAATAAAACCGGTGCTGCAAGCAGCCGGCAAACTTCGTCTTCTTCCTCTTCTAACCGAAAAAAGCACCCGAAGATTTTTCCTGCCGATGAAGGTGAGTATATAGAATTCGAAGAAATCTCCGATA
>DAIQOU010000804.1:0-1444 GCA_036787725.1 Bacteroidales bacterium | reverse complement strand
TTCCGGTTTTTTTATTACCTTTGCTCTTTTTTATGAAAAACAAAAGTTGAAAACCTTTCATGACGGAGAAAAATAAGCAAACCGCTTTTTCATTTGAGGATATATACGTAAGGTATTATCCCAAGCTGGTACGCTTCTCCAAAGAATATGTTTTGTCTCAACCGGATGCCGAGAACATTGTTCAGGATTGTTTTATGTTCCTTTGGGAAAACAAACAATCCATACCCTCCATAAACAACATCAATGCTTTTTTATTTCGCTTGGTAAAGAACAAATGTGTAGATTTCCTCCGGCATAAAATAACGGCGGAAGAAAAAAGGGAAACTATACAGACTGCTTTTATTGCCGAATACAGATTTAAGTTGCAATCGATAGAATCGTTCGATTCGAATGCCCTTTCGGACGAGGATATAGAGAAAATAATTTCGGATGCCATCAACCGGCTTCCCGCAAAATGCCGCGAGATATTCATACTGAGTCGACTGGAAGGGATGACCTACGAAAATATAGCCCTCCAACTGAACCTGTCTCCCCATACCGTCAGAAACCAGATCTCTCTTGCCCTGAAGAAGATGAAACACGAGTTGAAAGACTATCTTCCTTTATTGCTTTTTTTGATCAGTTAATGCACTCGTTGCTTCTTTTTAATTAAAACAATATTTTTTTTAATATTGCTTGGTACTCTTTTTATTTTCATACGACCTATATAAAAACCCAATTGTTAAAGGAAAAATATCCGGACATACTCTTTTTTGCCATCACAAATAAGGTGTCCACTGAATCCGGGACAATTAATTGGGGCTGTGCTATTGCTTTATGAAGCAGATCAACACAATTCGGCTTTGCAGAGAGTATATAGTGGAGGAAAGAAAATCAATCGGAGAGCCATCCTCAATTCGGGGAATAAATAGGGCATCCATTGGGTTTGCCGACAATTGAGACAGGGAAGCAATTCCCATTACAAAACAGTACTGTGTGTTTTGCTTCCTTCTTCCAAAATCAGTTAAAGACAAACAACTAAATATTTTTCAAATGAAATCAACGATTTTTACAGCAACCGTTTTATTTACAGTATTTGTGAGTATAACGACTATACACGCACAACAAGCGGTGGGAGATACCGTTTTTCTTAATGTAGACAGCTTGAAGTTGCAAAATCCGGATTTACCTGATTATATATTAGAAGATTTATCCAAAGGTTTGGTTCTTCTCGATACAAGCAAAAAGTTTTATCACCCTGTTGCTCATAAACAGATTTACCTGTTGGATGGAAAGCTCGTTTCGCCTTTAGTCAAGACAGATACTACAGCCAATTACCGCACTGCAGTGACACATGCTCAAAAAACAGCAATATTCATGTACGGAGAAAAAGCGCGAAAAGGTATCATTATTTATGAATCCAAGAATAAGGAAGACCGATTTTCTTTAACCGGCAAGATTGACT
>DAIQOU010000387.1:0-4870 GCA_036787725.1 Bacteroidales bacterium | reverse complement strand
AATTCACTTGTCGGCCTTTTTTCAGGCAATAAATTTATCGCTTTTTTTAAATCTTTTTCAACTTGCATATATACTTCTGATTGAGGGGTCTGTAATATAGTATTAGCCTCTTCGAGTGTTAATGATTTTAAAGGCATCGGCACATCTTTGAAGTGGAAAGCCAAATAGAAAAGGAAGTAAGAACGAAGACATTCTATTTCCGAAATCCATATTTCTTTTTTTGTTTCATCCATCGGACAGTTTGCAATGTTATCCAGAAATGTGTTGTACTTAGCAATTTGTACGTACGAATTTCCCCAATACCACCGAATGTTACCATTGGTAGCAACTGTATTGGCACTCGCCAGTAGAGTAGAGAAGTTCTCTTTTTCTGTTCCGTTTCCTCCGGCAAAGTCAAGATACAGTAATCCCTGAGGAGTAGCAAAATCATCATGTGACCAACCTGTCTGAAAACGATAACACCCGGTCAATGCCAGTAAAGCATCGCTTTCTCCCGACCAAAAACTTCCATCTGATATAGATGAATTAGGGTATTTGTCAAGCAAATCATTACAACCGGTCATGAAAAATAATACTGTGGTTAAGTATATACCTGCTTTGGTAATTCCGAATATGATATTTTTCATAATTATTTTCTTCATTAAATAAGATTATTAGAATTTTAAATTTAATCCGAAGGAATATATTCTATTAATAGGATAATAGGAAGGTGCATCCCCCGTTCCTATTTCATTTTCCGGATCCCAACCTTTATAGAAACTGTTAAAAGATAATAGATTTTGTCCGCTCACATAGATTCGAATGTAAGAAAGTCCTATTTTCTTAGAGAGGGATTGAGGTATAGCATAGCCTAACTGAACATTTTTAAGACGAAGAAAACTTGCATTACGCAGCCAATAGTCTGAAACCTGCAAATTAGTGTTATTCATGTTTAATGTTTCGAGTCGTGGATATTCAGCCCATTTATTCGGCTTGTCTTCTGTCCAACAGTTGTCGGCTTGCCAACGCTGAATTTGTCCTCCATTATAAAAAGCATAGGCCATGTATGATCCTATCAACCGTTTGTGTCCGCCCAAGCCTTGCATCAAAGCCGAGAAGTCAAACCCTTTAAAGGATGCAGCCAGGTTTAATCCATAATAATATTTAGGAGTTGTGCTGCCTAATACGGTACGATCGTATTGAGCATCCACTTGATTATCCGGATTGCCGGTGGCTCCGCTTATGTCTTTATATCTTATATATCCCGGTTTTAAAGAGTTTTTGTCAACTAATTGATTGGGAGCATTGTCTATTTCATTTTGATCTACAAATAGACCATCTGTTTTATAACCATAGATAATGCCTATGGGTTGCCCGACAATACGATTATTATTGATTTCTTCTTTTGCTCCATTGGCTAATTTTTCTACTGCATTTTTCACCCACGTAAAATTAGGAGAGATACTGAAATTAAAGTCCTTTCCTATTTTTCCATTATAGGTTAAATTCACTTCAATCCCTTGATTGGATACGGCCCCTACATTGGATTGACCTACCGGACGCCCCATAATGTCGCTCACCTCTACAGGCGCTAAAATATCGGAAGTATATTTGTAGAAATAATCTATGGTTCCATTGAAGATTCCATTAAATAATGTAAAGTCCAGTCCGACATCCGTGATGGATGTCTTTTCCCAAGTAATATCGGGATTATTAAACACGGAGATATATGCACCGGGATTTAGAGTAGCCGGATTTCCAAACGGATAGTCATGTCCTAACGAGTAAGTTTGCTGGTAAGGGTAGACCCCAATATTTTGATTACCCAATACTCCATAGGATATGCGCAATTTTAAATTATCAATAATAGTAGAGAGTGAAGTATTATTTTTCCAGAACTCTTCTTCTGTAATTCGCCAACCGGCCGAAACGGAGGGGAAAATACCCCATCGGTTATTTTTAGCAAAACGGGAAGAGCCGTCATAACGTAAGTTAGCTTCCACCAGATAACGATCTTTGAATGAATAATTAATACGACCAAATAAAGAGATTAAAGCGTATTCGGAAAGATCACTATTGTTGGTTGCGGTAGATTTGTCCCCCGAGCCAAGTTCATAGAGATTATTGTTGGGGAAAGTATTCCGGTATCCCTCCAGACCTTGATTTGTTGATTGTTCGAGGGATGTTCCGCCCAGTATCTTAAACGAATGATTGCTCAATTGACGTTCGTAGGTACCCAATGCTTCTAAGGTAGTATAGGTATTATTGGCTGTCCAAATATTCAGAGAGGCGGGACCTATTGTTTTTGATTCATCAAAGTAAGTCTTTGCTCTGTAAGCTTTGTCATATTTAGTCCAATAATTTACTCCCCCTCTTCCGGAAAACGAGAGTCCTTTTAGTGGTGTTACCCATTGTAATTGTAACGATCCGCTGATATTTCGATTGATATTTTTCACAAAAGATTCTCCCGCCAACCAAGCTTGAGGACTGTAATTATCCTGATATCCGAAGGTCCCATCTGATTTTTGGCCGGCATAAATCGGGCCTTGTCGTACAGCGTAACCTATCATTCCGTCTATACTTTGCGGTTCTCCATTTGGTGCAGTATATCTATTGTTGTAAGCATTCATGTTTAGATTAAGAACTACTCCTTTTCCTATTTCTGTTTTCAATGACATTAATGCAGTCATTCGTCTGTTGGAGGTATTCGCCGTCATTCCATCCTGATCTCGGAAGCCTACCGAAATATTATAATCGGTGTTGCCATTTCCTCCCTGTATGCTTATATTGTGTTGGTGTTGAAATCCCGAACCTTGCTCCAATATCCATTTCAGATGATTGACATTGGGATAATTATCCGGATCGGATCCATCCCTGAATTTTTGAATCTGTTCTGCGTTATAAGCTTCTTGTCTGCCCATGTTTCGCATTGCCATGTTATAATACTCGGCATATTCCCATGAAGGAAGAAAGTCCGGGAGTTCTGTCGCATTTTGCCATCCAAAGGAGTTATTATACGATACTACGGCTTTAGAAGTGCCTCCCCTTTTCGTTTCTATTAAAATAACTCCATTGGCTGCTCGATTACCGTAAATGGAAGCTGAAGCCGCATCTTTTAGAAACGAAATACTCCGGATATCATTCGGATCAACATCATCTATATTACCCGAAAGTCCGTCGATCAAGACAAGAGGATCATTTCCTGCAGCGGAAAATGTCCCTGTTCCCCGTATCTTAACCGTAGCTCCGCTGCCGGGTCGTCCGGATGTTTGTAAAACACTCAGTCCCGGGGCTAAACCGGCTATTGCCTGTGCAGTACTCATCACGGGTTTGTTAGCTAAATCTTTAGCAGAAACAGAAGATATTGATCCGGTCAGATTTACTTTTTTTTGAGTACCGTAGCCTACTACGACCACTTCCTCTAAACTTTTGACCTCTTCAGTCATTTGAATGTTTAAAGGGGTAAAATCTTTTATCTTCATTTCTTGTGGAACAAAACCGATATAAGTTATACGAATTACATCTCCCGGTTTGGCGGGAATATTAAATTTACCGGTCGGATCAGTAATTGTTCCTTCATTTGAGTCTTTTACTACAATGCTTACTCCAATGAGAGGATCACCCAAATCGTCGACCACCTTTCCGCTCAAAACATTTTTTGATTGAGACTTCAAGGGGGTATGCAATCCGAAGGCAAACACTACCACAAGGGAACAAATAATTTGCACAAATTGATGTTTCAGTTTGTTTTCCATGCTACAATAATTTAATAAATGGATAAAATTGAATTTTATATAATAACCGGACCGGCTTAAGAAAAACCGGTAAATTGTTGGGGCTGTATTTCTGTTTCTTTGCTGTTTATTTTTTTGTGAACAATAGCTCGTCTTTTATAATATCAGATTTGAATGTTTTTCTTTCAACCTATTTTCTCGAATAGGACAGAGATTATTTTTTTGTGTTATTAATAGATTTAAGTAGATATTCAGCTTATACAAAAGTAAGTTATTATTCCTGTTTTTTATTGAATAAATACGTCATGTAATAGGATTATATCGATATTTAGCTATTTTTGTATCTGTAACTCCAATCATTATGCATAGTTCAATAGATGAATTACACTTACTGGTCCTAAATGTCGGACTCGCGATCCACGATGCGGATTGGAACTGGAAGAATGTAAGCAGTCCTTTTACCAGGTTGTATTATGTGACAGAGGGAACTGCTCAATTGATTTTGCCGACCGGAGTACAAGAATTAAAATCAAATCATTTGTACCTTATTCCTTCATTTATAAAGCACAGTTATCGGTGTGATGCTTATTTTTGTCATTATTATATCCATATTTATGAAGATATAAACTCCGGATCCGGACTGTTGGAAGATTGGAGTTTCCCTGTAGAGATTGCTTCAAACACAATGGATTTGAAACTTTTTATCAGGCTTTGTGAGATAAATCCGAGCATGAAGTTGGAAAGTTCCAATCCCGCCAGTTATGACAATAACTATACACTGATCCAAAACATAATAAAAAATAAGCAGCGGACATTTTGTGACAAAGTAGAATCGAGAGGAATTATCTATCAATTGTTGTCTCGTTTTCTTAAGAATGTTAAACCGAAGATAGAGGTGAGAGATGACCGAGTACAAAAAGCACTTTCCTTCATCCGTAAAAATATTTATATTCCTATAAGTGTTGAAACTTTAGCCGACCTGTCCTTTCTTTCGAAAGATCATTTTATCCGTTTATTCAAAAAAGAGATTGGAACTACTCCGTTACAGTATATTAATCAAAAAAAAATAGAAAAGGCTCAATTAATATTGATTACAGATGACATACCTATTAAGGACATTGCTTATATGTTGGCATTTGATGATCATTCCTATTTTA